>NZ_JADZGH010000242.1:5358-9704 GCF_015865005.1 Rhodococcus sp. CX | reverse complement strand
CCTCGATGCGGGCGGTCGCGGCACCGGGAGTGCCGGTGATGTGCACGTGGTCGGTGCGGGTCGGGGTCTGCAACCGGATGGTCGTCGGAGCCGCGGTGCCGACGCGCCAGCCGCTGGGGCGGTCCCACGGGTCGACCGGCGCCGCGGTCGTCGCGGCGGGCCAGCGCTGCAGCCAGTGGTGGGCAGCGGCTGCGACGAGCACCTCGTCGGGCGTGCCGGGGGCTTCGTAGTCCCCGAGCCGGCGGTCGAGCAGCCCCGTGTCGAGGGCCCCCGCCTTCACGTCCGGGTCGGCGAGCAGGAACCGCGCGAAGTCGATGTTCGTGACGACGCCGAGCACCGCGGTCTCGGACAGGGCACGGTCGAGACGACGCAGCGCGGACGCCCGGTCCGGACCGTGCGCGATGACCTTGGACAGCATCGGGTCGTAGTCGCTGCCCACGACGGTGCCTTCGCGCAGGCCCGAATCGACGCGGATGCCGATCGCAGTGTCATTCCCCGTCGCTGCGCTCGCCCCGCCGGGCTCATCCAAGCCGAGCACCGTGCCACCCGTCGGCAGGAAGCCGCGCGCGGGGTCCTCGGCGTAGACGCGGGCCTCGATCGCGTGCCCGGTCAGGGTGATGTCGTCCTGCTCGAAGCCGAGCGGCTCGCCGGCCGCGACCCGCACCTGCCATTCGACCAGATCCAGTCCGGTGACCAGCTCGGTGACAGGGTGCTCGACCTGCAGGCGCGTGTTCATCTCCATGAAGAAGAACTCGTCGGGAGCGTCGGCGGAGACGATGAACTCCACGGTGCCGGCGCCGGTGTAGTCGACGCTGCGGGCCGTGTTGCACGCGGCCTCGCCGATGCGAGCCCGGGTCGCCTCGTCGAGCAGCGGCGACGGCGCCTCTTCGATGACCTTCTGGTGGCGGCGCTGCAGGCTGCATTCGCGCTCGCCGAGGTGCACGACGTTGCCGTGGGTGTCGGCGATGATCTGCACCTCGATGTGGCGGGGCCGCTGCACGAACCGTTCCAGGAACAGCGTGTCGTCGCCGAACGCGGAGGCGGCCTCACGGCGTGCCGACGCCAGCGCGTCGGCGAGCTGACCCGGTTCGGTGACCAGGCGCATGCCCTTGCCGCCACCACCGGCGGACGGCTTGATCAGCACCGGGTACCCGATTTCGCCGGCGGCGGCGATCAGTTCGTCGTCGGTCAGACCCGGCCGGGAGATGCCGGGGACGACGGGTACGTCGAACGCGGAGACGGCGTTCTTCGCGGTGATCTTGTCGCCCATCGTCTCGATCGCCTTGGCGGGCGGGCCCAGGAAGATCAGCCCGGCGTCGGCGCAGGCCTGCGCGAACGCCGAGTTCTCCGACAGGAAGCCGTATCCCGGGTGGATCGCCTGTGCACCGGAGGTGCGGGCCGCGTCGATCACCTTCGCGATGTCGAGGTAGCTCTCGCGGGCGGCGGCAGGTCCGAGCCGCACCGCGGTGTCCGCCTCCCGGACGTGGAGGGCTCCGGCGTCGGGGTCGCTGTAGACGGCCACCGAACGAATCCCCATGCGGCGCAACGTTCGGATCACCCGGACCGCGATCTCACCGCGGTTGGCGACCAGAACGGTATCGAACAGGCCGGGGCCACCGGCAGTTTCGTTCATGCTCATTTCACTCACATCCGGAAGACGCCGTAGGAGACCGGCTCGAGCGGCGCGTTCGCGCACGCCGACAGGGCCAGGCCGAGAACTTCTCTGGTATCGAGGGGGTCGATGATGCCGTCGTCCCACAACCTCGCGGTCGAGTAGTAGGGATTGCCCTGCGCCTCGTACTGCTCGCGGATCGGCGCCTTGAACGCCTCCTCGTCCTCCGGCGACCACGGCTTGCCCGACGCGTCGAGCTGCTCGGAACGGACGGTCGCGAGGACGGATGCGGCCTGTTCACCACCCATCACCGAGATCCGGGCGTTGGGCCACATCCACAGGAACCGCGGCGAGTACGCCCGGCCGCACATCGAATAGTTGCCCGCACCGTAGGACCCGCCGACCACGACGGTCAGCTTCGGCACCCGTGCGCACGCGACGGCCGTGACCATCTTCGCGCCGTGCTTGGCGATGCCGCCGGCCTCGTAGTCGCGGCCGACCATGAAGCCGGAGATGTTCTGCAGGAAGACCAGCGGAATCGACCGCTTGTCGCACAGCTCGATGAAATGCGCTCCCTTGAGGGCGGATTCCCCGAACAGCACGCCGTTGTTCGCGACGATCCCCACGGGGTGGCCGTGGATCCGCGCGAAACCGGTGACCAGAGTCTTGCCGTATTCGGCCTTGAACTCCTTGAAGCTGGAGCCCGGCCCCGCCGGATCACCGTCGACGACCCGCTCGATGACCTCCCGCACGTCGTACGGGGTCCGGGAATCGGTCGGCACCACGTCGTACAGATCGGACGGGTCGGTGGCCGGCGCGAACGTCGGCGCCACATCCCACGGGCGCGGGGTGCGCGGACCGAACGTGGAGACGATCTCGCGGACCTTGTTCAGCGCGTCGCGGTCGTCCTCGGCCAGGTGGTCGGTGACACCGGAAACCTTCGAATGCAGGTCGCCGCCGCCGAGCTCCTCCGCGGTGACCACCTCGCCGGTCGCGGCCTTCACCAGCGGCGGCCCACCCAGGAAGATGGTGCCCTGGTTCCGGACGATGACGGCCTCGTCGCTCATCGCAGGCACGTACGCGCCACCGGCGGTGCAGGAACCGAGGACCGCGGCGATCTGCGGAATCCCCTTGGCGCTCATCGTCGCCTGGTTGTAGAAGATGCGGCCGAAGTGCTCGCGGTCCGGGAACACCTCGTCCTGCCTGGGCAGGAACGCGCCACCGGAGTCGACGAGGTAGAGGCACGGCAGATTGTTCTGCAGCGCGATCTCCTGCGCCCGCAGGTGCTTCTTGACGGTGATCGGGTAGTAGGTGCCGCCCTTGACCGTCGCGTCGTTGGCGACGATCACGCACTCGCGTCCCGAGACCCGGCCGATGCCGGCGATCATGCCCGCGCCGGGGCACTCGTCGTCGTACATGCCGTTCGCGGCGAGCGGCGCGATCTCGAGGAACGGGCTGCCCGGGTCGAGCAGGGCGTCGACGCGGTCGCGGGGCAGCAGCTTGCCGCGGGAGACGTGGCGTTCGCGGGACTTCTCGTTGCCACCGAGCGCGGCGACCGCGAGGCGTTCCCGTAGCTCGCCGACGAGCGCGAGGTGCTGGTCGCGGTGGGTGGGGAGAGTCGTTCGAGGGGTTGTCACAGGCTCGTCCTCGTCACTGGAGTTAATCTTCGATAACTGAAAACGAGGTTAACTGTGATTAACTGAGTTGTCCAGACCACACACGAAACGGAAGGGGAAGCGATGTCGGAGCCCGACGTGCAGGACGCCCCCGAGGCCCCCACGCTCCCACCCGAAGAGCGGCCCCTGACCCGGCGCAGCCAGGCGAAAGCGGATCGGCGGCGGCAGCTGTTGCAGGCCGCGGCGAGGCTCGTCGCCGAGCGCGGATTCGCCGGCGTGCGGCTCGAGGACCTCGGCGCCGCGGTCGGCATCAGCGGTCCCGCCGTCTACCGGCATTTCCCCAACAAGGACGCCTTGCTGGTCGAACTGCTCGTCGACATCAGCCGCCGGCTGCTCGCGGGCGGCACGGCCGTCGCCGCCGAGACCACCGACCCGGAGCGCACGCTCGTGCGGCTCGTCGACTTCCACCTCGACTTCGCGCTCGGGGAACCCGACCTCATCCGTGTCCAGGACCGCGAACTGCAGTCGCTGCCCGACGACGCGCGCCGCGAAGTACGGCAGACGCAGCGCCGCTACGTCGAGATCTGGGTGGACGTGCTGCGGCGGATCGATCCGACGCTGCGCGAATCCGACGCGCGCACGATGGCGCACGCGACGTTCGGGCTCATCAACTCCACGCCCCACAGCGCGATCCCCTACTCCCCCACCGCGGCGCGCGTGGTGCTGCGTCGGATGGCGCTGGCCGCGCTGCGCTCCGGGGGCAGCTGAGCATCTGCGGGCACCGAGTATCTGCGGACACGAGAACCGGGGCACGGAATTCGGGTAGTCGACTACTCGTGCTCCCGGCCGACCTCGGAGGACACACTCGAATCGGCGCCGACCGATCGGCGGGACCGGCCGGCCCGGCAGATGTCCCGACGAAAGGGGTCGTTCCATGTGCGCGCCGCGAACGATGAACACAGCGCTCGGACTCCCGAGCCCACCGACCGACCGCAGCCGGACCGACGGCCGGGAACACCCGCCGGATCCCGTCGCCCTGCCACCCGCACCCGGCGAAGACTCGACCTTCGCTCCCCAGGCACTTCCGGCCCCGGCGGATCAGCCATCGCGAGCAACGG
>NZ_JADZGH010000242.1:0-5348 GCF_015865005.1 Rhodococcus sp. CX | reverse complement strand
GACTCGTCCCAGACCTACGCTCGCCAACTCCGCATCGCCGTGGCGATGCGCGGCGGCGTGAGCTTGGCGGTCTGGATGGGCGGGGCCTGCCGGGAGCTGGTCCGACTGCGACAGGGTTCTCTCGGAATCCCGGACGAATTCGTGGACGGCGCCGCCGGCGCGAAGGTCTACAAGGCATTGCTGAAGGAATGCGGGTACAGCGAGCCGGTCGAGATCGACGTCATCGCGGGCACCAGCGCCGGCGGGTTGAACGGTGTCCTGCTCGGGTGGCACCTCGCGCGCGGAGCCGGCTTCGGGGACGACGTCCGGGACATGTGGCTGCGGCTGGGCGACCTCGGCGACCTGGCCCGCCGGCCGTTGTGGAACGGACACGAGTCGCTGCTGCGTGGCGACGACTACTTCTTCCCTCAGGTCCGGAAGGCGCTCGAACAGCTCGACAATGACGGCGTTCCGTGCGCACAGGCGAACCATCCCCTCCGGTTGCTCGTCACCGCCACACGGCTGCGGCCACGTACCGACGCCGTGTTCCCCGGTGCCGGCCCCCGCCTCGGTGCCACCGAGTCGCGAGCGTTCTTCCGATTCCGCTACCAGGGTCGCTCCCGCGAGTTGCAGGGTTTCGACGACTTCGACGACGCCGAACAGATGGCGTACGTCGCGCGCACCACGTCGTCGTTCCCGGGCGCATTCGAACCCGCGACCGTGAACCCCTACCCGCAGAAGTCCCTGACGAGGGACACGGGAGCACCCAACGTCCACGGCGTCAGTTCCGAAACACGCTCCGATTCGAAGAATCCCAAGGACTCCGATATCGAGCTGATCGACGGCGGGGTGCTCGACAACGTTCCGCTGACCTGGGCGGTACGCGCGGTCGCGGGAATGCCCGCAGACCAGGCCGTCAATCGGTGGCTGCTCTACCTGCAGCCCGATCCCGGTAACAATGTGGAGAATCCGCCGCAGACCCGGTCCGCGACGCGGATGTTGCGGTCGCTGTTCCAGACCTCACAGCTGAAGAACAACTCCGAATCCATCCTCGACGACGAGGAGAACCTCCGCCAGCTCGTCGCCGCGGAACGTCGCGAGCTGGCTGTCCTTCTCGGCATCGATCCCGACCTCGATGCACCGGAGCGCGCCCCGAGCATCGAACAGATCGACGCCTATCGAGCGGCCGTGGGGTGCGCCGAAGTACGCAGGCTGCAGCGACTGGCGAGTGCGCCCCTCACAATCGTCGGCCTGGACCCCCTGCCGATCCCCGATACCGAACAGCCGCTGCTCGCGGCGTTCGCAGCCTACGACCAGTCCAAAGGTGGACCCCTCGCCCCCGTCGGCGACGCGGACGCCAAGAAACTCGTCCTGCCGGACGAGAGAGTGAGCGAATCGAACGTCGGGCGCTGCGCACGCACCCCACTGGTCGCCGCGAGAGCAGTCACGCTGTTGCTGCATGCGCTGCGGCAAACCGAGACGGCGCGAAGGCAATTCGAGGAGACACGGCAGAACCCCTACCCGCGGGACACCGAGCGCTTCGACGAGCTGGACAAGCAATTCCGGGAACAGGACGAGCAATTCCGCGAACAGATGTCGGAACTGCGCAAGGAGATCTACACCTTGCGCTTCACCTGCGAAGTGACGGTGGCCCACCGCGACCGCGTCCTGCTCGACACCATCACCCGCGAACCCTGGCGCAAGCCCGACTCCCTGCTCGAAAAGGCGTCCAACAAACCGGATTTCGAGTATCCCGAAGCATTTCCCGACCGCGGTACGAAGCGATCGCACTGGCGCACGTGGACGCGGCACGCGGCGGCCGCCGCCGCGGGAGTGCCGCCGGCACCGCGGACACCCCCGGACGCGGTCACCTGGAAGGCCGATCCCTACGGAGCCCTGTGGGACGGAATCGTCGCGCAGACGGTATCCGTCGCTGATCTCGTCAACGGATTCCTTCCGCCCGGATCGGTCCGGACCGACCCTCTCCTCACGGTCCTGCGGCGCGCCACCGACACAGCGCGGGCCGACCACACGCTGTGCCGCCTGGAGATCGTCACCGGCCCGTCGCGGCCGGATCCGCTGGGAGCCTCGGTCGCACCCAAGCTGGTGGTCGCATCCGCCGCAGAGCAGAGCCCGCTCGAGGATCGGATCTACGGCGAGAAACTGAAGGAGACCGAACGAATCTCCCGCAAGCTCAACGGAAACCAGATCGGAAACTTCGCCGCATTTCTCAGCGCGCGGTGGCGCCAGAACGACTGGTTGTGGGGGCGGATGGACAGCGCCCAGAGTCTGGTTCGCCTCGTCGCCACGCGGGACCGCACCGCGAACATCGATGCCGAGACGCTGCGCGCACTGTTCTTCGCCGGTGCCCCCGAACGCGGCCCGTTCCGCGATCTGCTCAACCGCGAATGGGTGAACGGCATGTATGCCGACAACCCACCGGAGAAGGTCGTCGCCGCGATCACCACACGATTGCACTGGGACATCCTCGAGCACGAACTCGCACACCTCAGGAAGCTGCACGAGCGCAAGTCCGGAAAGGACCGGCCCCCGAGCTCGACCGGCCGCGAGTTGCGCACACCGGCCCGAACGGTGGCGGAGGACCCGAAGCCGGCGCTGAAACTCCTCGCGGACGTCGGCGAAGAATCGGTATCCGACCTCCTGCGCCGTCCGGATCTGCGCCGGACCCAGCTGCAACTGGCGCTGGTGGGTCTGGGTGCGCTGTTCCCTGCCGGCTGGAAGAGCAAACTCGGTTATGCCGCGACCAGTGTCACCGCGGGACCGCTCGCGATCCTGCCGCTGCTCCTGGCCATCCTCGCGCCGTGGGGAATGCTGGTGTCGATGCTCGCGCTCGGGATGCTCACCGCGATGATGACCGGCCGAGCGATGTCCCTTGCACAGCTACCCGCACTGCTCGGCATGGTGCTCGTTCTGGTGTGTGCGACGCACAGATTCTGGAAATGGCGTCATTCCCGCTTCACGGTGGGGGTCCTGGGGATCGCCGCGATCGGGATCCTGCTGTGGGTCGGGCGGGACTGGCAGATACCCAGCAGCAGCTGGCCCTGGCCCGCGGTTGCTGCGGCGGCAGCCGTCGCTGTGGCAGCACCGATGATCGCCTCGCAGTTCACCGCCTGGCACTACGCGTGGCGCGCGCACGAACGAGGAGTTCGATGGATGCTGCCCGTAGGAGCCGTCCTCGCCTCCGCAGGTGTATCGACCGCAGTGATCTGGGGATTCACGAACCTGTACGGTACGGAATCCGCCGGGTTCGACCCGACCGGCGCACACCCGGCGTGGAAAACCCTGATTCTGGTGTGGATTCTGCTGGCGATGGCGTTCTGGGCGCTGCTCGTCGCCCTGTCCGTCCGGCGGGCCGAGCCATCCCCGGAGACCGCGTGACCACCGTGGACGAGCGCCGATGTCCCTCATTCCGGCTCTGCACGCACGGTCGCCGTACCGCTCCTCGATCGGAGCGGTACGGCGACCGTGGAATTCGGTTGTGGCGCGAATCCGGTCGGCGCGTGCGCCGAAGCGCTACTTGTTTCTCGTCAGCGAGGTGTAGCCGAGCGTCAGCACGGCGGCTGCGGCGATGGAGATGAACCAGCGGATCCAGTCGATACCGCTGGTGTTGCCCTTGTCGAGCAGACCCTCCCACACCCAGTAGCCGATCAGGGCGCCCGCGACGCCGAGCACGACGGTGATCACCCAGCCCATCGCCTGCTTGCCCGGGATCACCAAGCGGGCGAGCACCCCGATGACCGCACCGAAGATGATCGTCCCGATGATGTTGCCAATCATTGCGAGCTCCTTTCCGTCCTACATGAGCCATACGGACGGTATGTCACCGATGATCATGAAGATAGCGACACGACCGGAACAGCTGGGAAAATTCGTGCAAATCGTTCCCGCACCGACGCTCACGCGTGGATGATGACGCCCCGGATGTTCTTTCCGTCCCGCAAGTCCTGATAACCCTGATTGACCTCTTCGAGCGTATACCTCGTGGTGATGAGCTCGTCGAGTTTCAATTGCCCGGCGTCGTACAGCCGCAGCAAGCGCACGATGTCGTACTGCGGATTGGCCGAGCCGAACAGCGATCCCTTGATGGTCTTCTGGAACAGGGTCAGTTCCGCCCCGGACACGTGCACCGTCAGCTTCGCCGGATCGGCCAGGCCGGTGATGACCACGGTGCCGCCCTTGCCGACGACCGACGTGGCCGCCGAGACGACTTCCTCGTCGACGGTCCCGACGAGGATCAGCGCGGCGTCGGCGCCCTGCCCCCAGCTCAGCTCTCTGACCTTCTCCGCGGCCTCCTCGGCCGTCGCGTACGCGTGAGTCGCCCCGAACTTCAGGGCCGTGTCCCGTTTGAAGTCCACCGGGTCGACGACGACGATGTACTTCGCGCCTGCCTGCACCGAACCCTGCACGGCGTTGACGCCGAGTCCGCCGATTCCGTAGATGACGACGATGTCGCCGGGTCGCACATCCCCGGCGTACACGGCGGTGCCCCACCCGGACGGAACCCCGCACCCGACGAGCACCGCGGTTTCGAGCGGCAGCCAGTCGTCGACCTTGACGACCGAGTGCTGCGAGATGGTGGCGCGTTCGGAGAAGGTGCCGAGCATGCACATGGCACCGAAGTCCTTACCACCGGAGTGGAACCGGAAGGTTCCGTCGGGCATGGAGCCTTCGAGGATCGTGGCGCCCATGTCGCACAGGTTCTGCCGGCCGGTGGAACAGTAGCGGCAGGTGCCGCAGTTCGGGATGAAGCTGCACACGACGTGGTCGCCGGGCTTGACCTTCGTGACGCCCGGCCCGACTTCCTCGATGATGCCGGAGCCTTCGTGGCCACCGACGATCGGGAAACGCGGCGGCAGGTCGCCGTCGGTCAGGTGCAGATCGGAATGGCACAGACCCGCTGCGGTGTATTTGATGAGGACTTCGCCCGGGCCGGGCCCGTCGAGGTCGAGTTCCATGATTTCGAAGGGTCGTCCAGTTTCGAGCAGCACTGCCGCCTTGGTCTTCATCGTTCATCTCCTCGGATCGACAACCGACCGGTCACCCCCCGACTCAGTGTGTCATGGATCACATCGATTGCCCGGTGGTCGGAGAGTACGCGTTTCGTCCGGCTCGCCGAACCCGGCACGACCACCCGGGTCCCGGTGCTAGCGTCCCGATCATGGGCGCCGGCGCTCGGGGACTGCTTGCCGTGAGCGCGGCCGCCCTCGTGGCGGGCATCGCGATCGGTTTCGTGGGCGGGGCGTTCCGCTGGTGCCTCGGGATCGCCGATCGGTGGCGTTTCGAGCTGCTGGAGTGGGCCGGCCGCGCTCACGGCAAGCAGTCCCCGAGCGCCGGCGCCCATGATCGGG
>NZ_JADZGH010000241.1:0-2240 GCF_015865005.1 Rhodococcus sp. CX | reverse complement strand
GTCGACGCGCAGCCCCAACGCTTTGCCGCCGTCGTCCTCGATGCCGGCCGCCACTGCGTCGGCCGAGGCGGCATCGAGATCGAAGATCGCGACGGTGTCGCCGTCGGCGGCGAGGCGTCGCGCGATCGCTTCGCCGATGCCGGATCCGCCGCCCGTGACGATCGCTGTCCGCCCGCTCAACTGATCGCCTCCGTGCCCAGCAGCGTCGATCGGTGCATCCGCCGCGGCTTCCCCCGATCGAACGGGCACGCCCGATGCACGAGCCCGGTGTTGTCCCAGATGACCATGTCCCCTTCGGACCACTGGTGCCGGTACACCAGATCGTCTGCAGTGGCACGTGATTCGAGATCGGCGAGCAGCTTGCGTCCTTCGTCGACGTCGAGGCCGACGATGTGCGAGGCGGTCGCACCGAACACCAGCGAACGACGCCCCGAATCGTGCTCCCACACCAAGGGCAGTTCCCGCACCGCGCGCGAGGCCCACTCCTGGATCTGTTCCGGAGTCGGATCCGGGTAGGTCAGACGCTGGATGGCTTCGAACGTGTGCACCACGCGCAACGTCGCGAAGCGTTCCTTCTCCTCGTCGGTCAGCGCGTCGTAGGCCGCGTAGGTGCTCGCGAACTCGGTTTCGCCGCCCTCGGCGGCGGTGACCCGGGCGGAGAGCACCGACGCCTTGGCCGGGATCTCGTCGAGAGCCCCGTCGATGTGCCAGTAGTCGTTGCTCGCGAAGTACTCCCGGTTCGGGTTGTCGGGTTCGAAACTGATCTCCATGATCTCGGGGATCCGGTACTTCGGGAACAGCGCGAGCTCGCCGAGGCGCCGGCAGAACTTCACCTGCGCGTCGTCGTCGATGTGCAACTGCCGGAACAGCAGCACACTGTGCTGCTCGAGCAGGTCGAGCAGTGCACCGGGTACGGTCTCGTCGGTGAGCAGACGCTCGACGTCGACGTCGAGTACCTCCACGCCGATGGTGTCGGCGAGTTTCTTCGTGGCAAGGGTGGGCATGGATGTCCTCACTCGTGGGCCGCCGGGGTGCCGTGCCCGGCGGGATCAGGCCTGCTGGGGCTCGTAGCCGAGGATCGCCTTGACTTCGAGGTAGTCGTGGAAGCCGAATTCGCCCCACTCGCGACCGGTGCCGCTCTTCTTGAAACCGCCGAACGGGGCGCAGAAGTCGAAGGCGTCGTTGATGGCAACGGATCCCGCCCGCAGCCGCCGCGCGACCGAGCGGGCCAGTTCCGGGTCGGCGCCGGCGACGAACGCGGACAGCCCGTACTCGGTGTCGTTGGCGATCTCGACGGCGTGGTCGATGCTGTCGTACCCGATGATCGTCAGGACGGGGCCGAAGATCTCCTCGCGGGCGATCGTCATGTCGTTCTTCACGTCTGCGAACACCGTCGGCTTGACGTAGAAGCCGACCTCGAGCCCGTCCGGCCGGCCCGGACCTCCCGCGACGAGCGTGGCGCCTTCGTCGATGCCGGTGCGGATCAGGTTCTGGATCTTGTCGAACTGTGCCTTCGACACGACCGGTCCGATTACGAAATCGCCGTTCGGATCTCCGACCGTGACCTGTTCGGCAGCCGCCCGCGCGACCTCGATCGCCTCGGCCATGCGCTCGGCCGGAACGAGCATGCGCGACGGGGCGCTGCACGTCTGCCCGGAGTTGAGCATCATGGTGCCCACGCCCTTGCCGACGTTCTCGGCGAAGTCGGCGTCGTCGAGGATGATGTTCGGGCCCTTGCCGCCGAGTTCCTGGGTCACGCGCGTGACGCCGGGCGCCGCGTTGATCGCGATGTCGATGCCGGCCCGGGTCGATCCCGTGAAGGAGACCAGATCGACGTCGGGGTGGCCCGACAGTGCCCGTCCCACACCGGGTCCGTCGCCCTGCACCAGGTTGAACACGCCCTCCGGTACGCCCGCCTCGTCGATGATCTCCGCGAAGATCTGCCCCGTGAACGGCGATTGCTCGGACGGCTTGAGGACCATCGTGCAGCCGGTCGCCAGCGCGGGGAAGACCTTGACCGCGATCTGGTTGAGCGGCCAGTTCCACGGCGTGATCAGGGCGCAGACCCCGATAGGTTCCTTCACGATCCGGGTGGCTCCGCGCTGCTCCTCGAAGGTGAAGTTCTCGAGAACCTCGATCGCGGTGGTCAGGTGGCCGAGACCGAGATTCATCTGGAAGCCCCCGGCGAGTGCGGCCGGGGCGCCCATCTCCTGCGTGAGCGCGGCCGCCAGATCGGGAAC
>NZ_JADZGH010000240.1:6121-6575 GCF_015865005.1 Rhodococcus sp. CX | reverse complement strand
GATCCGGACACGACCGCGGCGATCGAGGCGCAGTCCGGGACCCCGGTGACCTACGCGGACCTGACACGTCCGATCCGGGGCGACGACCCGGCGTTCGTGATCGCGGCCGGCACCGAAAAGGAGCGGGTGATCGGTCACGCGGCCGCGGCGGACACCGCCGCCCGGCTCGCGGCCCGCACCGGCGTCGACTACGAGTCCCGCACCCACGCGCACGGGCCCGCCGATTCGGAGGCCGCGGTGCTCGAGCTGCTCGTGGCCGCCACTGCCGGTGCCGCCCTGGTGGCGCCGCAGGAACGCGCGGAGTCGTTCGAGGACGAGCTCGCCGATCAGTGGGTGACGCACCTGTTCGTCGGGTCACCCGGCGCGCCCCGGTTCGACGACGGAATCCCCGAGGACCTCGCGGCGATGGTGTTCGTGGACGTGCAGCCGGAGCCCGGATACGAGGACCTGCTGG
>NZ_JADZGH010000240.1:4635-6111 GCF_015865005.1 Rhodococcus sp. CX | reverse complement strand
CGGCGGCCGGTAGGGGGAGCGGCAGCTCGATCGGCCGCCGCGCGGGCCGGAACCCGGACCGCGCGGCGGCCCGGATTCCGGGCACTCCAGGTCGCGATCGTGTAACGAATCGGCGCGCCGCGAGGGTATAGAGTTGACGCTTTCGTGCACGCATCAGCCGGATGTGGCGCCGAAGCGCCGGCTCGTACCATGGAGCGGGTTGTTGGGTCAATAGACGAGAGAGCCCCGCGTCGCGCTGCGACCGAGGTTCTCCTGTCCTGGGCATGAGGGGTTGTTAACGAATGACGGCTGACGAGACCGGTGCCAAGGCTGCAGGTGGGGCACGCCGCAGGACCGGCTCCAGCAGGCCCGCTCGTCGACGCCGCACACGTGCACTGACCCTCCCGCAGTTGCTCGCCGCGGCCGTGGAGATGGACCCGACGGCCACCGCGGTCGTTCTCGGCGACCGCCGTCTGACCTACGGCGAGCTCGACGAGCAGTCCTCCCGCCTCGCGCGGGTACTGATCGCGCGCGGCGCACGGCCCGAAACCTTCGTCGCGCTCGGATTGACCCGTTCGATCGAATCGGTCCTCGCCTGGTGGGCCGTCGCGAAGACCGGTGCCGCCTTCGTTCCGATGGACCCGACCTATCCCGCCGACCGCATCGAGCACATGGTCACCGACTCCGGCTCGCGCTTCGGCCTCACCGTCACCGAGCACCGCGACCGCCTGCCCGACTCGGTGGAGTGGCTCGCTCTCGACAGCGCGGAACTGGCCGCCGAGTGCGCGGCGGTGTCCGGGGCGCCGGTCACCTACGCGGACCGCGTCGGTTCGCTGTCCGTCGACAACACCGCGTACGTCATCTACACGTCCGGCTCCACCGGCCTCCCGAAGGGCGTCACGGTCACCCACGGGGGCCTGTCGAATCTGTCGGCCGAGCAGCGCGAGCGGTTCAAGATCGACTCTTCCTCCCGCACCATGCATTTCGCGTCGCCGAGCTTCGACGCGTCGATCCTCGAGCTGCTGCTCGCGGTCGGTGCCGGGGCGACCATGGTCATCGTGCCGCCGACGGTCTACGGCGGTGACGAACTCGCCGAACTGCTGCGGAAGGAAGGTGTCACCCACGCCTTCATCACCCCCGCCGCGCTGGCGTCGATGGATCCGGCCGGGCTGGATTCGCTGCGCGCGGTCATGGTCGGCGGTGAGGCCTACTCCACCGAGTTGATGGCGAAGTGGGCCGGCGACCGCGACTTCTTCAACGTGTACGGGCCGACCGAGACGACCGTCATCTCCACCAGTAGCGACCCGCTCGAGGCGGACGGCCCGATGCCGATCGGTGTCGCCCTGCGGGGTGTCTCGGCACACATCCTCGACGGCCGCCTCAACCCGACGCCGATGGGTGTCGCCGGTGAGCTGTACCTCTCCGGACCGGGTGTCGCGCGCGGCTACCACCGGCGTCACGGCCTGACCGCCGAACGCTTCGTCGCGAACCCGTTCA
>NZ_JADZGH010000240.1:0-4461 GCF_015865005.1 Rhodococcus sp. CX | reverse complement strand
GCACACGTCCACGACCGGCGTGACGACGCTGGTGTCGTACGTGCTGCCCGCGGCCGGATCGGTCGTCGACCAGGACGCGCTCAAGGAATTCGTGGGTCGGTCGCTGCCGTCCCACATGGTCCCCTCCGTGGTGATGACCCTCGACGCGATCCCCCTCACCGGGAACGGCAAGCTGGATCGGAAGGCCTTGCCGGAGCCTGTGTTCGAGGCCAGGGAGTTCCGCGCTCCGTCGACCCCCACCGAGGAGACCGTCGCGGCCGTGTTCGCCGAGCTGCTCGGTGTCGAACGTGTCGGCGTCGACGACGACTTCTTCGAACTCGGCGGCAACTCCCTGATCGCGACGCAGGCGGTCGCGCGCCTCGGCGCCGTCGTCGACGCCCGCCTTCCCGTACGGGACCTGTTCGAGTTCTCCACCGTCGAATCCTTCGCCGACTACCTCGATTCGCTCGGCGATGCGGCAGGGCGCGTCCCGCTCGTGCCGCAGGACCGGGGCACCGTCGTCCCGCTGTCGCTCGCGCAGCAGCGGATGTGGTTCCTCAACCGGTTCGACACCACGTCGACCGTCAACAACATCCCGCTGGCGATCCGCCTCACCGGCCACCTCGACGTCGCGGCCCTGCGCGCGGCGATCGGCGACGTCGTCGAGCGGCACGAGATCCTGCGGACGGTCTACCCGGAACTCGACGGTACCGGGCACCAGGTGGTTCTCCCCACCGCCGAGGTCGTCGACGAACTGATCCCCGTTCCGTCGACCGCAGGCGAAATCCTCTCGGACGTGGTCGATTTCGTCGACGAGGGATTCGACGTCACCATCGCGGTCCCGGTGCGGATCCGTTTGTTCACCCTCGGCGAGGACGAACACGTGCTCGTTCTCGTCGTGCACCACATCAGCGCGGACGGCTCGTCGATGGCCCCGCTGACCCGCGACGTGGTCACGGCGTACGCGGGCCGGAGCGTCGGATCGGCGCCGGCCTGGGAACCGCTGCCGGTCCAGTACGCGGACTTCGCGCTGTGGCAGCGCCGGGTCCTCGGTTCCGAGGACGATCCGGACTCGCTGATCGCCGCGCAGCTCGACTACTGGAAGAACACGCTCGCCGGGTTGCCCGATGAACTCGCCCTGCCGACCGATCGTCCTCGGCCGCAGACCGCGTCGAACGCCGGTGCGATGTACCGCTTCCCGATCGACGCGGATCTCGTCGAACGCCTCGAAGCGGTGGCCGCCGCCCAGCACGGCACCCTGTTCATGGTGGTCCACAGCGCGCTCGCCGTGCTGCTGGCCCGGCTGTCCGGCACCGAGGACATCGCGATCGGCACGCCCGTCGCGGGCCGCGGTGAGCAGGCGCTCGACGACCTGGTCGGCATGTTCGTCAACACCCTCGTGCTGCGTACCCAGGTCTCGCCCGCAGCCACCTTCACCGAACTCCTCGCCCAGGCCCGCGAGACCGACCTGGGTGCGTTCGGGCACGCGGATCTGCCGTTCGAGCGGCTCGTCGAGGTGCTCAACCCCGTCCGGTCGCAGTCGCGGCACCCGCTGTTCCAGGTGGCGCTGTTCTTCCAGAACCTCGAGGAAGCCCACCTCGACCTCGCGGGCCTGCGCGTCGAGGGGCTCGACGCCGGCACGACGACCTCACGGTTCGACCTGCAGCTGACCCTCGCCACCGACAGCGACACCGACGGCATGGTCGGCATGCTCACCTACGCCACCGCGCTGTTCGACGAATCGTCGGTCGTGGAGATCTCGAAGCGACTGCTGCGCATCCTCGACGCGGTCTCCACCGATCCCACGGTGACCGTCGGGGACCTCGAGATCCTCGGCGCCGGCGAGCGCCGCGTCCTGCTCGACACGTGCAACGACACCGAGCACACGATCGCGGACCGTCTGCTGCTCGACGGCTTCGACGCACAGGTCGCCCGGACCCCCGACGCGACCGCACTCGTGTACGAGGGTCGCGAACTCACCTACGCCGAATTCGATGCCGAAGTCAATCGTCTTGCGCGGCACCTGATCTCCCTCGGTGTCGGACCGGAGTCCCGGGTCGCGCTGGCGATGCGCCGGTCCGTCGAACTCGTCGTCGGCATGTACGCGGTCCTCCGCGCGGGCGGCGCCTACGTGCCCGTGGACCCGGACCACCCGGCCTCGCGCACCGAGTACATCCTCGACGCCGCCGAACCCGTCTGCGTGCTCACCACCGAGCGCGACGATCTCACGCTGCCCGAGCGCATCCCGGTCCTGCACCTCGACACCCTCGACCTCGCGCACCTGCCGGCCACGCCGGTCCCGGCGAGCGAGCGAACCGGGGTGCTGCGTCCCGGGAACACCGCCTACGTCATCTTCACCTCCGGATCCACCGGACGCCCGAAGGGTGTCGCGGTTCCGCACGGCGCGATCGCGAACCAGATGGCCTGGATGCAGGGCGAATACGGACTCACCGAGGCCGACGTCTATCTCCAGAAGACCGCCACCACGTTCGACGTGTCGCTGTGGGGCTTCTTCCTGCCGCTGCGGGTCGGCGCGACGCTCGTCGTCGCGACACCCGACGGGCACCGGGACGCCGAATACGTCGCCCGCACCATCCGGGAACGGTCGGTCACCGTCACCGATTTCGTGCCGTCGATGCTCGCCGTCTTCGTCTCGTACGCGGACCCGGCCGACCTGGTGACGCTGCGCGACGTGTTCGTCATCGGTGAGGCACTGCCCGCGCAGACCGCGCACGCGTTCGCGTCGGTCTCGTCGGCGGGACTGCACAACCTGTACGGGCCGACCGAGGCGGCCGTGTCGATCACCTACCGGCAGGCGGCGCTCGACGACGCCGGGTCGGTCCCGATCGGTGTGCCGCAGTGGAATTCGAAGGTGTACGTGCTCGACGGGCGGCTTCGTCCCGTCCCGCTGGGGGTCGCGGGTGAGCTGTACCTGTCGGGCGTCCAGCTCGCACGCGGGTACCACGGCCGGGTCGACCTGACCAGCGACCGATTCGTCGCCGATCCCTTCGGTCTCTCCGGCGATCGCATGTACCGCACCGGCGACCTCGTGCGCTGGACCCGCACGGCCGGCGGCGCACCGGAACTGGTGTACATCGGCCGCACCGACTTCCAGGTGAAGTTCCGCGGCCAGCGCATCGAGCTCGGCGAGATCGAGACGGCCCTGCTCGCCGACCCCACCGTCATGTCCGCATCGGTGCAGGTCGTCGCGACCCCGACCGGCGATCAGCTCGTCGCCTACCTCGTCGCCGAGGCCGGCGCCGACATCGACGAGCAGTCGCTGCTCGCCGGGCTCGGCAAGAGTCTGCCGTCGTACATGGTTCCGGCGGCCGCCGTCGTCCTCGACGCGTTCCCGCTCAACGCGTCCGGCAAGCTCGACCGCAAGGCGCTGCCCGAGCCCGTGTTCGAGACCCGCGCGTTCCGCGCCCCCACCACGCCGGTGGAAGAGATCGTCGCCGCGGTGTTCGGCGAGGTGCTCGGCGTCGAGAGGGTCGGTCTCGACGACGACTTCTTCGCGCTCGGCGGGAACTCCCTGATCGCGACCCAGGTCGCGGCGCGCCTCGGCGCCGCCCTCGAGGTCCGCGTTCCGGTGCGGGAACTGTTCGAGGCCTCGTCGGTGGAGGCCCTCGCCGCCCGGCTCGAGTCGCACACCGGTGCCGGTGGACGCGCTGCGCTCACGGCGCAGGTGCGCCCGGAGCGGATTCCGTTGTCGCTGGCGCAGTCCCGCATGTGGTTCCTCAACCGGTTCGACCCGGACTCGACCGCCTACAACCTGCCGACCGCGCTGCGCATCCGCGGAGCCCTCGACGTCGAGGCGCTGCGCGCGGCGGTCGCCGACGTGGTGGCGCGGCACGAGTCGCTGCGCACCGTCTACCCGGAGACCGTCGACGGGCCCGTCCAGGTGATCCTGCCTGCCGGACGCGCCTCGGTCGCAATGGACGTCGTCACCGTCGACGAGGCGTCGATCGCCGGGGCGATGGCCGGATTCGTCGGGCAGCCGTTCGACGTGACCACCGAAATTCCGCTCCGCGCACGGGTTTTCGAGCTCGGCGCCGAAGACTTCGTGGTCGTCACGGTCGTCCACCACATCTCCGCCGACGGCTCGTCGGGCGGGCCGTTCGTCCGTGACCTCGTCACCGCGTACACGTCCCGGATCGGCGGCGGCGTGCCGTCGTGGGAACCGCTCGCGGTGCAGTACGCGGACTACGCGTTGTGGCAGCGGTCGGTGCTGGGCTCGGAGGACGATCCGTCCTCGCTCATCTCGCAGCAGATCCGCCACTGGACCACAGCCCTGGCGGGTCTGCCGGACCAGTTGGAGTTGCCGGCCGATCGTCCGCGTCCGGCGGTGCAGTCGGTGGCCGGTGCGCGGGTCGGTGTGGAGATTCCGGCGGAGTTGCACGGGCGGTTGGTGCAGTTGGCGCGGGCGCACAACGCGACGTTGTTCATGGTGGTGCACGCGGCGTTGTCGGTGCTGCTGGCGCG
>NZ_JADZGH010000023.1:29792-40786 GCF_015865005.1 Rhodococcus sp. CX | reverse complement strand
CGACTCGTCGATGCTGCATGACCCCCGACGAACTTCTGACCAGGACCACTAAGTCTTGATCTTCCGATCGGATCCGGCGTGTGCCGGAGATCAGTGTTGTGAGGACGGGAAGAGGCACCCGAACGGACAGTCGACATCGCGGACCAGCATTCGTTGCCGTGCACATAGTGCATGTCTGCGGGGGTGCGGGCTCGCCACGAAGAACAGGATGGACAATGACCGAAGATGTGAAGTTGTGGGCCAGCTCGGGCGACTCCCACTTTCTCGAGCCTGAAGATCTGTGGCGGTCGCGTTTGCCGAAGCGGTTGTCCGAGTTGGTTCCTCGTTCGGTGAAGCACCCGGATGGCAAGTGGGAAACGGTGCATGTCGACGGTCAGGCCTTCCGTCGTCGGCTTCCCGGTATTGCCCAGGAGGAGTTCTACGCCGCAAGCTACCGTGCGCCGGGAGCCGGCGATGTCGAGCTGCGCATCAAAGATCTCGACGAAGAAGGCATCTGGGCCGAACTGGTCTATCCGTCGCTGGGAATGTGGTCGGCCTCGTTTCGAACCCCTGAGGTGCTCCGCGAAGCGCTTCGGGTATCCAACGACTGGGCGAAGGAGACGATCCTGGACTACTCGCCGCGCCTCATCCCGACCGGTCAGGTGTCGACGATGTCCATCGAAGACGCATGTGCCGAGTTGAAGCGTTGCGGAGAGCTGGGTTTCAAGGCGGTGTTCATGCCGGTCACGCCGCACCCGCTGCAGAAGGACTACAACCGTGACGAGTGGGAGCCGTTCTGGGCGCTCGCGGAAGACATCGGGATGGTCCTCGCATTTCACATCGGCACCGAGCCGGTCGACTTCAACACAGGTGGGGCGGTCGGTATCGCGTACCGCGGCCCCGGCGGAGCCGTCCTGAACCACACGGAGACCACCTTCGGCGGCCAGCGCGCAGTGATGAAGCTCGTGGCCTGTGGAGCCCTCGATCGACACCCGAATCTGAAGGTCCTCGTCTCCGAAGGCGGGGCGACATGGGTACCGTTCATTGCCGACCGGATGGAGGAGGCCTACCGCCAGCACTCGATGGCCGTCCGCCCCAAACTTGCGCGTACTCCAAAGGAGATCATCTACTCCCAGGTCTACGCGTCGTTCCAGCACGACGGGTCTGCAGTCGCGGCGTGCACCTCGATGGGTTACAACAACGTCATGTGGGGTAGCGATTACCCGCACATGGAAGGTACCTACGGCCACACGCAGATGACCCTGCACAACCTGTTCGATGGGGTTGACCAGAAAACTCGCGACCGGATCATGTTCGGATCGTTCAATGAACTGTTCCCAGGAACTCCGGCGCTTCCTTCTGCCGGAGGAGCACTCGATGAGTGACAGCGTTCTCTACGATCTGCCTGGCGAGTTCATCTCCTCGATGGCCGAGTCCTCGGGGTACTGTGACGCCCAGGCCGTCCTGCCGCGAGACGGGCACTACATCGCCTTCTGCACGTGCGGTAGGTGGAACATCACGAGCCCGACCCTCGACGAGTGCCTGGAGCTCGCCAGCATCCACACCGCGGAAACCGACGGAACGTAGACGGCGCCGGACGTCACACCGCGGGGGCAATTCGGGGTGACTCGCACCTCCCGCACGCTTCCACCTACCGGGAAGGACGACCAATGCAGCGAACCGACACCACTTCGACGGTACGGATGTGGGCACTGGAGGGTGGAACACTCACCTTCGATGGTGCGCTCCTGGTCCTGGGTGGCACTGGGCGCCACGTGATCCCGGTCCCGACATTCCTGATACAGCACCGTCGCGGTCTGGTGCTCTTCGACACCGGCTTGTCGCCGGAGGCCGCAGGCGACGTCAAGTCGTTCTACGGGCCGATGGCCGAGCGCGTCGAGATGGCGTTCTCGGATCACCAGCGGGTGGATCGGAATCTCGCGAGCCTCGGGTTCTCCACCGATGATGTGACCCACGTGGTGTTGTCCCACTGCCACTACGACCACACCGGCGGTCTGCATCTCTTCAAGGAAGCGAAGATCTTCGTCGGCGAAGGGGAGATGGCGGAGGCACTCGCGCCGAACAGTCCGTTCTACCGGGGCTCATACCGATTGAGGGATTTCGACCAGACGGGTGATTTCGACTGGAACCCCTTGACCGAGGACCACGACATCTTCGCAGACGGCAGCGTGCGGGTCCTCCGCACGCCAGGGCACACCCGGGGCATCTGAGCATGCTTGTGCGCCTGGACAGTGGATCGTTGCTGCTCACTGGCGATGCAACTCACCTCAGGTGCGGGTTGGAGCAGATCAAGCCGATGGGCCACGACTACAGCACGAACCAGGCCGTCGAATCCTTGTACCGGATCAGACGACTCGCCGATGCCCATGGGGCGGAGGTGTGGATCAACCACGACCCCGACGACTGGAACCACTACGGTCCGGGGCCGGTTGTCCTCGGACGAGCACGAAGTTGAGGAGAGAGATGGTCGTGCGCGAAGCCGTCCACGGGCGGACCCTGGTTGTGTACATGGAGCGGGAGGAGAAGCGAAACGCCGTCGATCCGGAAATGGCGGACGGTATCAGTTCGGCGCTCGACCGACTCGAGGACGACGATGAATTGTGGGTCGGCATCATCACGGGAACCTCTGCGGTGTTCTCGGCCGGCTCGGACCTGAAGACAGGGTCGAGAGCGAAGACGTGGTGGGGAGTATGGACTGATCCGCCGCCGTCGAAGGAAGCCGCTGATCGCCGCTGTCGAAGGTCCCGCGTTGGGTGGTGGCTGCGAGATTGCCCTGGCATGCGACCTGGTGGTGGCCTCGACCACCGCGCGGTTCGCGCTTCCCGAAACTCGCCGCGGCGTGGTCGCGACATCCGGCGCCTTGTTCCGCGCGATGAGGGTGTTGCCTTTGCCGATAGTGAAGCAGATGCTCATCACCGGCTTCGGCCTGTCGGCCGAGAGGGCGTATCACTTCGGTCTTGTCAACGCTGTCGCCGAACCCGGAAACGCAGTGAGTGAGGCTCTGGCGTTGGCAGAAGACATTTGCCAGTCCTCTCCCGTCGCCGTTCGGGAGTCTCTCCTCGCCCTTGCTGCGCAGTTCGATCATGCAGACGAAATTGGTTGGTCCGCAACGAATGTTGCACTGAACGGCGTAATGGATTCGGACGACGTGAAAGAAGGCGTTCGAGCGTTCTTCGAACGCCGCAGGCCGGAATGGAGTGGACGATGACAGCGGACGGAACGTTGCGAAAGCAGAGGCGTGGTCGGTCAATCGCGATGACACCGCACGAGATCGACGAGTTTCTCCGCGTCGAAAGAACATGTCGTGTTGCGACAGTCGACGCTACGGGCAGTCCGCATGTGGCACCACTGTGGTTCGTCTGGGACGGCTCCAACCTCTGGCTGAACTCGATCGTGCGGAGCCAGCGGTGGACCGATCTCCAGCGTGACGGCCGCATTGCAATTGTGATCGACGCCGGAGATGGGTTCGCGGAGCTGCGCGGGGTGGAAATACGAGGGAATGCCGAGGCTGTCGGGGAAGTTCCTCGCGGGTCGAATCCGGTTGCCGATCTCGTCGCAGTAGAACTCGCGTTCGCCCGCAAGTACACGGGCACGGATCGATTCGTTGCAGACGGAAGGCACGCCTGGATTCGTGTGGCCCCAAGCTCGGTCGTGAGCTGGGCCTTTCGGAAGAGTCCGGCTCGGTAGCCGGTCAGTAGGAAACCACCTACTGGACGGGGTGCAACTCCGTGAATGTGTTTGCGAACCAGATCATTGGCTGTGCCACTCCTGATGCCAGAGGTGGGAAGGCCGGCGGTGCTGGCCCTCCCGCGCGAAACTGACTGTTGTGATGTGCGACACTCAACGCTATCTTTGACATCGGAGCAGGCCGCTTCTCGAGACTGCTTTTCCTCCAGTCTATTTCAAGTCCAATGGTCATCATGGCGCTTGTGATGGAACTCCATCCGTGAAAGGGCATTCTATGTTCCGAAGTCGTTGGGCAGTGGCCGCGGTTGCGTGTGTCGTTGTCGCCGCCTTGGTTTCCTCATGCGGCAGCTCCGATTCCTCCGCAGGTGCGGGGCGAGGGGAGGTCGACACGAATGCGACCCTGTCTGTTGGCTGGACGCAGGCGGTGACGACACTCGACCCGCACATGGCGACTTCCGAGATCGCGTCGTTCCGCTTCGGGCTCAACAATATCTACGACCGCCTGTTCACCGTGGACCACGAGGGCGTCGCCCACGGCATGCTCGTCACTGACTGGGAATACAGTGACGATGGCAGCCACCTCGTGCTCGCCCTCCGCGACGACGCGTCCTTTCGGGACGGCACACGACTCGATGCCGAGGTCGTCAAGGCGAACCTCGACCGTGCCCGCACGTTGGATTCCCCGCTCGTCAAGCGCTCGTTGTCAATGATCTCGGAAGTGGCTGCGACGGCACCGTTCGAGGTCACGATCGCGATGGATCGACCGACGGATCAGTTGCCCTACATTCTGGCGGGCGTCGCTGGGCTCATCATGAATCCGACGCTGTTCACGAACGGCGATCCGGCCGGCACGGCTGACGGCTCTGGCGCATACAGCGTCGAATCATGGGCTCCTGGTGAGAAACTCGTATTGGTTCGTGACCGTGACGACTACTGGGACGCTTTGGCGGCCAAGCCGGCTCGTATCGAGTACACGGGTATCCCGGATTTCCAGGCGTTCACGAATGCGCTGATCAGCGGCCAGGTTGACCTCGGTCAACTCCAACCGACCAACATCCCCGCTGTCGAGGGACGAAAGGGTATCGTCACGATTCCCATCGAGACCGGGGTGGGTATGGAGATCGCCATCAACCGCGCCGCAAAGCCGCTCGACGACCTGCGGGTACGACAAGCTCTCAACTATGCGCTCGATCGGGACGCAATCACGGAAGCCCTTTACCCGGGATCACGTGTTCGGTGGCAGTTCGCTCCAGAGGGACTGCCCGGGTTCGACGAGGGACTCGAGAACGTTTACCCGTACGACCCCAGTCGGGCCAAATCCCTTCTGGCAGAGGCTGGTTATCCTGACGGAGTCGACCTTGGTGAGGTCGCAGTGTCGTCGGCGACCACTCCCGGTCTGGTTGATGTCGTGCAGGAACAGTTGGAGCAGGCCGGGATTCGGTTCGAGCCGCGAGTGCTGGACGGTGTCGAGGTGTATTCGCAGTTCGCGAGCAAGAAGTATTCGATGATGATCGCGTTCAGCTCGTACGGCATCAGTTTCACTGCGGGATTGGAAACCCGCGTCGGGCCCACGCGGAATCCGGCCGGCACGACGCCGGAGTATGACGCCTTGCTCGCGGAGGCAACCGATTCACGGCGTACCGAGGGCGAACGGGCTGACAGTCAGAAGCAGCTCAACAGGTATCTGACGGAGCAAGCGTGGGGTGTGCCGATCGTGTGGACAACGTCGCCCTGGGTGATGAGCGACAAGGTCGGCAATTTCAGTGCCGAGATGGACTATGCGACAACGTGGGGGCCGTTTGACTTGCGTCATCTGGCCATGACCGAATGAGGTTTCATCGCCACTGAGTACCGCGGGGATGGTTGACCGCGCCGGTTTCCAATTCGAGAGTGGCGCGGTCAACGTCCTTGTGTGATTCAGCGTCGCTGCCGCGCACCCCGCCGATGCAGGATTTCCGGTTTGCGAGGGTCTCCGAGTACTCCGGCAGCGAGATCTCTTGGTCAACCAGGTTGATCATCTAAGTGATGTGCCTCGCAATGGTTTTGCTCATTCGTGCTCAGAGTTCGCTCGAACGCCAGTCGACACCCTCGCTTGTGCTCGTACACAGGCGCGTCTCGCTCAGCCGAACGGAGGCCCCCCGTGTTGCGGTTCATGGCATCACGACTCTTGACAGTCTTGCCGATGCTTCTAATCCTGACGATCATCGTGTTCCTGCTGGTGGAGATCGCACCGGGAGACCCTGCCGCGATCATCGCAGGTGCCGATGCCTCGCCAGAGGCCGTCGAGGCGGTCCGGGTCCGTCTCGGCCTCGACCAGCCGGTGTGGCAGCAGTACCTGACGTATGTGTGGAACGTGCTGCACGGTGATCTCGGGGTGTCGTTCTCCACCAACGAGCCCGTCACGGAGGTCATTGCCCGCAGGCTTCCGAGAACGCTGTCCATTGGCCTGTTGGCAATGCTCATGGTGGTGATTCTGAGCATTCCGTTAGGGATCCTCGCTGCGGTGAAGCGGGACAGCATGTTCGATCGGGTCCTCACCGGAACCTCGGTCTTCATCCTCGCCGTGCCACCGTTCGTGCTCGCCGCTATTCTGGTGAAGTGGTTCGCGCTGGATGGATTACAACTGTTTCCGCCCACCGGATACGCACCCCTCAGTGACGGGCTGGGCGAGTGGTTGCTGTATGCGACTCTCCCGGCGGTCGCCATCGCGAGTATCAGCCTTGCCGAACTCGTGAGGCAGGCGCGGGGCGGAATGATCGATGCGCTGGAACAGGACTACATCCGTACCGCCCGTGCGAAGGGCCTGAGCCGGATGGCGCTCGTCTGCAAGCACGCCGCGAAGAACGCCGCGGTGCCCTACATCACTGTGCTAGGTCTGAACGTCGGACGCGTCGTCGGCGCCGCGGTGATCGTCGAGGCAATCTTCAACATCCAGGGGTTCGGTCAGCTGGGCGTTACCGCCGTCATCAACCGCGATATTCCCACCATGCAGGGTGTCGTGCTGGTGAGCGGCGTGATCGTGCTGCTGGTGACCCTGCTGGTCGACATCTCGTACGGCTACTTGAACCCGAGGATTCGAAACCGATGACCACCAAGGCAATCGCACAGCATCCCAAGAAGATCCTCGGCTACACGCCAGGCCGCGCGGCCAAGCGTCTGCTCCGGGATCGGGTCGCGATGATCTGTCTCGTCGGCCTGTTGTTCCTGTTGTTCGTCGGGATCCTGGCGCAGTTCTGGACGCCGAAGGACCCGACGGCGCAGGATCTGCTACGCAGGCTCGAGAGCCCGAGCGCGGACTACTGGCTCGGCACTGATGCGGTCGGTAGGGACATTCTCAGTAGGCTCATGGTCGCCACCGGTGTCGACCTGGCCGCCGCTACGTTGGCGGTCGGCATCGGCCTTGCTGTCGGTGCGTGCTTCGGGCTTCTCGCCGGCTACCTGGGAGGTGCGCTCGACTTCGTCACCAGTCGTGTCTTCGACGTATTGATGTCCCTGCCTCCGTTGCTGTTCGCCGTGGCGATCGTGGGCGCACTCGGACCGAGCCTGATCAACGCGATGATTGCGGTCGGTGTGCTGCTCGCGCCTCGGTTCTACCGGCTGGTGCGGGTCAGCACGCATGAAGTGATCAATGAGGACTTCGTGGAGGCCGCGCGTTCCGGGGGTGCCGGTCCAGGTCGCATCATGGCACGTCACATCGCGCCGAACATTCTGTCGCCCATGCTCGTTCAGATCTCCTTCGGCGTATCCGTCGCGATCGTCGCTGAATCGGGGTTGAGTTTCCTCGGACTCGGTGTCCAACCGCCGACGGCAAGCTGGGGTTCGATGGTCAAGGAGGGGTTCGACAATCTCGCGATCAACAGTTGGACCATCGTTCCGTCGAGCGTCGTGATCATCCTCTCGATCCTGATGCTGTCGCTCTTCGGCGACAGCCTGCGTGACGCGGTGGGTAGCCAGGGCGGGAGCAAGGCATGACAGTCATCAATGGCGAAGCGGTTCTGCACGACACGGTTCTTCGGGTCGACGGGCTGTGCGTCGAGCTCGACACGCCCGAGAACGGTTGGACGCGAATCGTCGACGACGTGTCGTTGAGCGTACGCCGAGGCGAAACCGTAGGATTGGTCGGAGAATCGGGATCCGGCAAGACCGTCACATCACTTGCGATCATGCGTCTCCTTCCCCGCAACGCACGGATCTTCGGCTCGACCGTCATCAACGGTCGCGATCTGAACACGCTGTCGGAGAAGGGCGTCGACGAGGTTCGAGGTGCCGAGATCGCGATGATCTTCCAGGAAGCGCGACGTAGCCTCAATCCCGCCTTCCAGGTGGGAGATCAGGTCGCGGAGGCCGTTCGACGGCATCGGAGGTGTTCGAGGAAGGATGCCTGGGCGCGCGCCGTCGACCTGTTCGATCGGGTTGGAATTCCCGAGCCGGCGAAACGGGTCCACGCCTACCCGCATGAGTTCAGCGGCGGCATGTGTCAGCGGGTCATGCTGGCGATGGCGCTGTCGTGCGATCCGGATGTGCTGATAGCAGACGAGCCGACCACGGCGCTGGACGTCACTGTGCAGCGTCAGGTGCTCGGCTTGATCCACGAACTCCAGCAGGAACTCGGGCTCGGTGTACTGCTCATCACCCACGATCTCAGCGTCGTCGCGGAGGTGTGTGATCGCGCTGCTGTGATGTATGCGGGCCGAATCGTCGAGAACGCACCTATCCTGGACTTGTTCGACAATCCGCGGCACCCGTACACCGCTGGACTCCTGCACGCGATGCCCGATCCTGTGCGACATGCCGTGAAGATGGGAGTCATACCCGGCCGAGTGCCGCCGCCCCACGAGTTCGTTGACGCCTGTCGGTTTGCACCTCGATGCCCGTACGTCGGTGACGTGTGTACCGATGGCCTGATTCCGCTGTCACACAGCGGACCAGATCATCTCGTGCGCTGTGCCCGCGCCCATGAACTCTCGCTGGAGGATGTGTTCTATGACTGAGACAACTGCGCGCAACGTGCGCGAGACCGTCGAGTCGGGTGCGGCCGAGACTGCACCGGAGAATACTGCGCTGGCAGTCCGGGAACTGACGAAGTCGTACCCGGCAAGACGCAATCTGCTCGGTCGGGTCGTCGAAACTTTCGACGCAGTGAAGGGAGTGAGTTTCACCGTGCGGCGCGGTGAGACGCTTGCGCTGGTCGGAGAGTCCGGTGCGGGCAAGTCGACCGTCGGAAGGATGGCACTTCGACTGATCGAGCCGACCTCGGGTTCGGTCAGCGTGCTCGGCGAGGACATCACCTCGCTGGGCGTATCCGACCTCCGCAGGGTGAGGTCGCAGGCAACGATGATTTTCCAGGATCCTTTCAAGTCGCTCAACCCGCGCGCCCAGATCGGGTACTCGATGTCCGAACCCATGCTCGCGCAGGGTGGATACACAGCGGCCGATCGTGCCAAGCGAATTGAGAGATTGCTGGACCGGGTCGGGCTGACGTCGCATCATCTCGAACGTTACCCATACGAGATGTCGGGCGGCCAGTTGCAGCGTGTCGCGATCGCGCGGGCACTCGTGACCGATCCCGAGATAGTGGTGTGTGACGAACCGGTGGCTGCGCTGGACATGTCCATCCGCTCGCATGTCGTCAACCTGCTGCGAGAGTTGCAGCGAGAGCGCAATCTCGCTTACCTGTTCGTTTCTCACGACATGTCACTTGTGCGTGTCATCGCTGATCGGGTTGCCGTGATGAAGCGCGGCGAGCTCGTCGAATGCTGCGACGCCGGCACCCTGTTCGCAAACCCGCGGCACGAGTACACGCGCACGTTGCTGTCGGCGATCCCTGCGCCCCACCCGAGCCGGCGCACGTTCCGCCCGGCTCGGTCGTGACGGTCGGTCACAGCGACCAAGGGGTTCCTGTGGACGGCTGTGGTGAGACGCGTGTGCCGGATCGACCCTGTGGGCGTGACCCTGGCGTACGGAGGCTCGTGGCCGATTCCACAGATCCGCGGTACGTGACCGCCTCCAGCCGACCAGGCGAGCGTGGGCGAACCGGCCAAACCGTAGTCGGACCATCGAGCGTGGTATCCCACGGTCGATGGTCCGACAGCTGACTGCGTGACGGGTGGACGCCATTCGCTGGATTACGGCTAGGGATGGACCCACCCTGTTTCGTGCCAGGTTATTTCGAGGTTGGCGAGCGGTTCCGACCAGGTTTCCAGGAAGGTCACTCCCTCGGCGCCGGCGGTCAGGACGTGTGGAGTGCCCGCGGTGATCGTCCAGAACTCACCCGGTCCGATGGTGCGGCTGGCCTCTGCCCCATCCTCGTCCCAGGTGATCGTGAACTGACCACCGAATACGATGACCTGGCCGTCGAGGTTGCTGTGGCGTCGGGGCAGTGAGTAGCTCGGTGCGAGTCGAATCCCGTTCAGGTGGAAGGAGGTGTCCACCTTGCTGGAGACCCACACATTGCCTTTGAGGGTCCGCTCGACATCGACGGGCGCATCTGCGAGGACGCCTCCCGCGTTCCAGAGGTTGACGCGAGAGATCTGCTCGGCGGAGGCGTCCGCCCAGCCCTCGTCGGACAGCAGATCGTAGTGCTCAATTGCCATGATCGAAGTCTGTCGAAGCACGGTGGGGCGTGTCATTCGTGGGTTCCGGTGGGTGGAATGCCCGACACCGAGGGGGTCCATTCCGTTTGGTGGAATTTCGACAGTGGTGGGGTGCCGCGCTGCGCCTAGCGTTTCGGGGGATGGCCCGGCGGCGGGCTGATCGCGGAAGCAGCCAACGGGATGGAAGTTGTAATGGACGATCCGGGACAGGGCGCGGTCGAGGCGGGTGACCGACGCTCGATCTACGAGACGATCATGGCAATCACGAAGGGTGATGGCCCGGCCTCGGTGCTCGCGCAGGCAGGAGAGGACTTTCTCTTCGGCGAAGTGTGGACGCGCCCTGGACTTTCGAGACGTGAACGTCGGCTCATCACGCTCTCGTGCATTGTGGCTGTCGGGGCCTCGAAACCGATGGCAGCGCACGTTGCTGCGGCACTCGACACTGGTGATCTCTCCCGGGAGGAACTCGAGGAGACAGCGCTGCAGTGCGCCGCGTATCTCGGGTGGCCGCTGGCGTCGTCGCTGGATCAGGCGATTCGACTGCACGAGCGGGGAACATCGTGAAGCCAGAACCGTCGTGGCTCTCCGATCAGTGCGACCGAAGCTCGGACAGGAATTCGAGCAACCCAGCGCTGAGGGCGTCGTTGTCGTCTCCGCTCACCATATGGCCGGCGCCACTGACGTCGATGTGGCGCGAGCCGGGAATCAACTCGA
>NZ_JADZGH010000023.1:27236-29782 GCF_015865005.1 Rhodococcus sp. CX | reverse complement strand
TGCGCGCCGCGGATCAATAGCGTTGGAATCGTGATGGTTCGAGCCGCGGCCCGGGCCCGCGCTTCCCTCGCCGGCGCCAGCGCCAGGGTCTTCTCGCGATCGGAGATCAGTTGAGGATCCCAGTGCCAGTACCAACGACCGTCACGCTCACGCAGGTTCTTGAGCAGACTTTCGGCGCGTGGCGGTCGATGGCGATACGGGTTGTAGGCCGCGACGGCGGCGAGGGCGTCGTCGAGCGTGTCGAAGCCGGCGAGCCCGCGTTCGAGGAACGCGGTGACCTTCTCCAGGCCTTCCATCTCTGCTCGCGGGACGACGTCGACCAGTACGAGAGCACGGCTCAAGCCGGGATTGTCGGCCTGAGCGATGAGTGCGGCGGCCCCTCCGTTAGAGGCGCCCACAAGGACGGGTGCCTCGCCGAGCGTGCCGATCAGAGAAACGAGGTCTCGGGCGTGTGCCTCGGCGGTGTAGTCGCCGTCGACGGCCCATTCGCTGTCACCATGGCCACGGGCGTCCACGGAGTAGGCGCGCCAGCCGTGTTCGTTCGTCGGACCGCCAGCCGAAGGTGCCCTTCGGTTGCGTCGATCGCGGTGCACATCGGGATTTTTCGCGAAAGGTATCAGCTATGAGCGCGCTGGAGACATAGATAACTAATTGCACTAGGTGTGTGTCGTGTCAAGGTGTGATGCACGCGGCACTGCACCACTCGGTGGCCGGGGATGACGCACAGCCGGCTTCCGGGCGCACCGCAGAATGAATCGTGGAGTGAGAGATACGCATGGTGAAGTTTCCAGTCGAGTGGGGCAAGGTCCGGGAGTACGCCAGGGCGACCGGCGCGGCCCGGCCCGCCTACCTGGACGACCCGATGAGTCCGATTCCACCGACCTTCCTGGCCACCGTTGTCTACTGGGTGGAGATCGGCGACACAGTCCGTTCACCTGAGGTTGCGGACGCGTGTGCGACTGCGGGTGTCCCGTTCGATATCACGAGTCTGCTGTCGCTCGAGCAGGAGTACGTCTTCCATGGCCCGCCGCCGCGAGCAGGCGACACGTTGTACGTGTCCGAGCGACTCCATGATGTTCGGATCAAGCAGGGTCGGAGCGGTCCCATGGTGATCGTCCGTTTCGTGGTGTCCTTCGCCGGCGACGACGACAAGGTTCGCGCCGAGTGCTGGTACACGTCCGCATATGTGCTGAAGGAGAAGCCATGACGGAGTTGGCTGTGGGACAGCAGCTTCCGGAGCGGGTGTTCGGTCCTGTCACGATGACGGACATCGTGCGCTATCAAGGTGCGAGCGGCGACATGAACCCGATGCACCACGACGACGAGCTCGCACGGTCCGCCGGGTTCCCCGCTGCCTTCAGTGTCGGGATGCTGGGCGCGGGATGGCTGGCGGGTTATTGCACGGAGCACCTCGGAGAGGACACGGTCCGGCGATTCAGGACGCGCTTCACCGGACTCGTGTATCGCGGTGACGAGCTGATTGCCTCAGGTGTGGTCGTGCGGTTCTTCGAGCGGGACGGCGAGGAACTCGTGGAGTTGGAAATCGCTCTGCGGAAGCGCGACGGCGTGGCAGTCGTCCTCGGGTCCGCCGAGTTCGTTGTGCGAACCCCCGAACTTGTCGGGTAGTCGGCTGAGCGAGATCAGTGAGCGGATGGAGAAATTATGAGAACTGGAGTCAACGATCGCAGCGATTTGCCGATCGCCCTGGTGATCGGCGGCGGTGGCATGGGTATGTCGACTGCACGCCGCCTGGGCCAATCGCACCGGATCATCCTTGCGAGCCTCACGGCGGACAAGAATCCGAAGCGGGAGGAGCTTCTCCGTGAGGACGGTATCGATGCGACGGTGACGCAGTGCGACATCACTGATCCTGAATCCGTCGCTGATCTCGGCAGATTCGTGGCCGAGCGTGGGCAGTTGCGCACACTCGCGCACGTGGCGGCACTGTCGCCGGCCACGGGTGACTGGCGGACGGTGCTGACGGCGAATCTTATCGGCGTGACACACATCGAACGCATGTGTCTCGGCCTGGCGACGCAGGGCACCGCGGCGATCTTCGTGTCCTCGCTTGCCGCTCATCGGTCCGATCCGCCGTCTGACGAGATCATCTCGGTCCTGGACGACCCGCTCGCGCCGGACTTCTTCGAGCGGCTTGAGGCCCTCGTGCCGGAGCAGGAGTCGGTGCTGGCTTACCGGCTGTCGAAGTTCTCGGTCAACCGCATGTGCAGGCGCCGCGCGAGTGAGTGGGGTGCGAGGGGTGCACGGATCGTGTCGATGTCGCCTGGGCTCATCGCCACCCCGATGGGTGCACGCGAATTCTCGGGCCAGAGTGGAGAACTCAAGCGCGAGCTGCTTCGAAGCACCCCACTGCAGCGCGAGGGCACGATGGTCGAGACTGCAGACGCGATCGAGTTCCTGGCGTCCGAACGCGCCTCGTTCATCACCGGTACCGACCTACTGGTCGACGGCGGAACCCTGGCAGCCGTCCGCTGAGGCTGCACACGTCCGTCGGCTGCCGCTGAACTTCCCATCCGAGCAAGAAGGTG
>NZ_JADZGH010000023.1:15171-27226 GCF_015865005.1 Rhodococcus sp. CX | reverse complement strand
ACCGCTCGCCGGCCTGGTCGTGGTCGATCTCTCCACAACGTTGGCCGGCGCCCAGGCAACGCAGTTCCTGGCGGACGCCGGAGCAGACGTCGTCATGGTCGAGCCGCGCGGCGGAAGCCCGCTCCGGCGGGAGCCCGGGTGGCCTGCACTCCTCCGCTCGCGGCGCAGCATCGTTCTCGACCTGGAGACCGACACCGACCTCGAAGTCCTCGACGGCCTGCTGGCCCGCGCCGACGTCCTCGTCACCACGATGGGCCCTGCGGAGTTGAAGCGCCGCGGTTTCACCGCTGAGGCGCTCTCCGCGCGGTACCCGCGTCTGGTCACGGCGACGATCACGGGCTGGGGAACCAAGGGGCCGTGGTCCGACTACAAGGGCTACGAGGCGCTGGTCATGGCCAAGTGCGGAATCTTCCACTCGAAGCGTCAGCTCACACCGGGGCCCGACCCGACGTATGTGTCGGTGCCCTATGCCTCGTTTGGTGCGGCACATTCTGCCGTCCAGGGCATCCTCGCCGCGCTGTTCGAGCGTGAGAACAGCGGGTTGGGGCAGGTGGTGGAAGCCAACATGGTGACCGGTGTCGGAGCCTACGACCCGTACAACTGGTTCTACGAGATGATCCTCCACCGGTACCCGGACGCATTCGAATCCCAGGTCGCGGCCTTTGACGATCAAGGCCGGCCGCAGTCGAGGCTGATGTTCGCACTCCTGGTGGCGACCACCAAGGACGGGACGTGGTTGCAGTACTCGCAGAGTGCGCCTCGCCTGCTGAAGGCGTGGGTGGAAGAGCTCGGGATGGCCGAGGAACTGACCGATCCGAAGTGGGCAGGATTCCCGGCGCTTCCCGACGCCGACCTGCGCTTCGAGTGGTGGAACAAGATGATCACGAAGGTCGGAGAGCGGACCCTCGCCGAGTGGGAGAGCACGTTCGAGCGGAACCCGAACGTCGCGGCCGAACAGTTCCGCAGCCCGGAGGGCGCCTTCGACCATCCGCAGTTGGTTCACGACGGGCGCGTCGTCACGGTCGAGGATCCCGACCTCGGTCCGGTGCGTCAGCCTTCGACTCTGGTCCATGCGGCCGGACGGCCCCTGACCGCGCTGCACCCCGCGCCCCGCATCGGTGAGCATTCCGCAGAACTGCGCGAGTTTGCGGCCTCGTCTCCGGTTGCAGACCTCGCATCCGTCACGAGTGAGGCCGGCGACTCGAAGTACCCGCTCGAGGGCGTGACGATTCTCGAACTCGGTGCGATGTACGCCGGGCCGTACGCCGCAACCGTGCTCACGGATCTCGGTGCGCGCGTGATCAAGATCGAGCCGCTCGACGGTGACCTCACCCGGGGGATTATGGCCTTCCCCGAGGCCGGAGGCGCCAAGGTGCTGCAGGGCAAGGAGAGCATTGCCGTCGACCTTGGCACCGATGAGGGTCAGGAGATCCTGCACCGGTTGGTCCGGAGGTGTGATGCTGTGCTGCAGACCTACCGGGCCGGCGCGTCCAGGCGGCTGGGTGTCGACGAGCAGTCCCTCCGGAAGATCAATCCGGAACTCGTCGTTCTCAATGCGGTCGGGTACGGCGTCGACGGGCCCTACGCATCGCGTCCCGCGTACGCGCCCTCGATGGGCGCGGCCTCAGGTGTCTCCGTCACCGACTCGCCGCTGGTCAGGCAGGGACCCGAGGATCGAGAGGAGCTGCTTGCCGGCGCGCGCAGCCTCTACGCCGGCGGCACGGTCCCGGCCGTGCAGTCCGATGGCGTGGCTGCACTCGGTGCGGGATCCGCGTTGATGCTCGCGATCTACGCGAAGCGGCGCGGAATCGCCATGCAGGACGTCGTCACGACCATGCTGGCGAGTTGCACGCAGATCCTGATCGCGCGAAACGCCAGCTATGAGGATCGTCCGGAGGCGCCGCGCGTCGACGAGGAGTTCCGTGGGCTCGGCCCGCTGTACCGGATGTACCGGGCCGCCGACGGCTGGGTCTTCCTCGCCGCGCCCGAGGAGGACGAGTGGGCCCCGCTGGCCCAGGCACTCTCCGACTACGATGAGATCGCCGACCCGCGCTTCGCCGATGCCGCATCGCGTGAGGCCAACGCCGACGCATTGGTGAACGCCCTTGCCCGGATCTTCGTCACGCGCGAGAAGGACGAATGGGAAGCAATTCTCACGAGACAGGACGTGGGTTGTGTTGCCGTGTCCCAGGAATCGGCGGAGTGGCGTATGCAGACCGACGAGTTTCATGAGGCCGGATACACGGCCGACGCCGTGAGCCCCGTCTTCGACGAGCACCGACGATTGGCTCCGCTCAGCCAGTTCTCGCGTTCAGCCGTCAAGGCCGACGCCGGTTGCACCCTCGGGCAGCACACCGATGCGCTGTTGAGCGAAATCGGCTACGACGCAACGCAGATTGCCACGTTACGGGACAAGTCGGTCGTCGGTTGATTCGACGGTGGCAGCAGGGGTGGAGTGTGCGCTCGCGTCGGTCTTCAGCAGGTCTGAGGTGCTCGCGGAGACCGGCGCGGTCAGCATGCCAACCCATCCGTCCACGTAGCTACTCAGTCGTGCCTCGCTGATGCGGTGTTGCCTGCGGGCGTGGTCGCTGAGCATGTGGAGCACGCTGTTGTAGAGCTGGACCTCCCGTCCGCGGCTGACGCGTTCGGGCATGTCGGCGAGGACATCGAGGGGTATCTGGCTCGAGACGTCGACGGTGTCGTTCTCGAACTGCCTCGGCCAGTACTCGCCGTGCGACAGCGGATTCTCGTTCAGTTTCGCGAGGAACGGCACGAACATTTCGCCGCGTTCTATGCTCTCCACCAGCGGACGAACTATGAGCCACACCGCCGTTCGGGGATCGCCGAGGCTGTTGTCGGCACGCGCCGCCTCGAGGAGTTCGGTTCGCCGGGCGTCGATGGTCCGGTAGCGAAAGTCGATGAGAGCGCGGACGAGGCCGGCCTTCGATCCGAAGTGGTATGCGATGACCGACGAGTTCGACTGTCCGGCCTGAATCTGTATCTCCCGCAGAGTGACTCCTTCGACACCATGCCACGCGAATAGGCGCTCGGCCGAGACCATGAGGAGCTCTCGGGTCGCCTCGCCGGCAGTGTGCCTTCTTCGATTGGTGGCGGCGTCCTTCTCGTGCGGCATGTGCGATTTCCTTCAGTGTCGAAATATGCAGGTCGTTCGGTGGGGCAGGTCCACAATGCCACCCATGGGCGCAAAAGGTAATGGAAAAGTCTTAGAAAGTATGGACACATCGCTAACTTGGTGAGATAGTCGATCTATCCCGCCGCCGCTCTTGTGCGGCATGAACTCGGAGGATCGCGTAATGCAGAAGATCTGGACAAACTCCGGCGACTCGCACTTTCTCGAGCCGGATGATCTGTGGACGACCCGGCTGCCGAAGGCACTCGCCGACCTGACTCCCAAGTCGCAGAAGGACCCTGACGGCGAGTACGAGACCGTAACGGTGGACGGTCAGACCTTCCGTCGGAAGCTGCCGACCTCGGCGGCCGTCGAGTTCCTGGCGGAGACTCGGAAGGCAGTCGGTATTCGGGACGCGAAGGCTCGCCTCATCGACCTCGACGAAGAGGGTGTGTGGGCAGAGGTCATCTTCCCGTCTCTGGGCATGTGGTCGTCGACCTTCCGTACACCCGAGTTGCTCAAGGCGTGCATGCGTGCCAGCAACGAATGGGCACTGGAGGAGATCGTCCCCGTCTCGGAGCGCTTCGTGGTGACCGCGCAGGTCTCGACGCTCCGTATCGAGGATGCGATCTCGGAACTCGAGTGGGCAGCGGAGCAGGGCTTCAAGGCGGTCTTCCTTCCGACCACGCCGCACCCGAGCGCGCCGGACTGGCACGACCCGGCCTGGGAGCCGTTCTGGGACGCCGCGGAGCGGGCGCGTATGGTCCTCGCCGTCCACATCGGGACGGACCCGGTAGACGTCACGGCCGGCGGTGCCGGTGTCGTCTACCGCGGCCCCGGCGGTGCGGTGATGAACTACGCCGAGACCACCTTCTCGGGCCAGCGATTCGCGATGAAGCTGGTGGCCTCCGGTGCCCTCGATCGCCATCCGGATCTGCGGATTCTGATCTCAGAGGGGGGCGCGACGTGGATCCCGTTCCTCGGTGACCGCATGCTCGAAGGCTACCGACAGCACAGCATGGTGGTTCGCCCGAAGCTCAAGCGCGATCCGAAGGAGACCCTGATGACGCAGGTGTACGCCTCCTTCCAGCACGATGAGACCGCGGTTGCGGCGCACGATGCCATGGGCTACAAGAACGTGATGTTCGGTTCGGACTACCCGCACATGGAGGGCACCTTCGGACACACGCAGGAAACCCTGAAGCAGCTGTTCGACGGCGCGTCCGATGAGACCCGCCTGCGGATCACCCAGGGTGCGTTCTTCGAGCTGTTCCCGCATGTCCCGGCATGCCCCACAGGAGTGTGACGCATATGCGCAAGGATTCGGGAAGCCGCGACGTCTCGATCGTCGGCGTCGGCGCCACACCCTACTATCGCCGAGGCGAGTCCGCCGGCCAGAGTGTCACGCAGCTCGCGAGCGAGGCCATCCTCGCCGCATGCGAGGACGCGGGCATCTCCGTGAAGGAGATCGACGGCTTCGCGTACTACTCGGGTGCGGGCGCCGGCTACGGCGACAAGATGGAGACCGTGGACTTCATGGAGACCTTGGGAATTCCCGAGGTCCGGTTCACGGCGACCATTACCGGCGGTGGCGGCGGATCGGCCGGAGCGATCGGTCTCGCCCGGGCCGCGATTGTGGCCGGAGACGCCGATGTCGTGGTCACCGTCATGGCGTTGCAGCAGGCGAAGCAGCGTCTCGGGACCGTGATCTCGGCCAAGCCGCCGACCCCGCTCGGTTCGTTCGTGCAGCCGTCGGGACTGGCCGGCCCCGGCCACCTGATGTCGGTGCTCGCGCGTCGTCACATGTACGAGTACGGCACCACCCGTGACGCGTTCGCCGAGGTCGCGATCTCGACCCGCAACAATGCACTGAATCGGCCCAAAGCCATTCAGAAGACGCCCCTCACCCGCGAGGAGTACTTCGCTGGGCGGATGATCGCGGAGCCGCTGTGCGTGTACGACTTCTGTCTCGAGACCGACGGTGCGATCGCGATCATCACGACATCGACCGAACGTGCTCGCGATCTGAAGCAGAAGCCGGTTCCGGTGGTTGCGGCCGCACACGGCGGATCGCGGGACTGGGGTCGCGGGTTCACCTGGTACGGAATGCCTGCGGACACCTTCGCCTCCTCCGGTCACCGGTCGGTGGCCGACCGCCTGTACAAGCAGGCCGGCCTGACCGCCCAGGACATCGACGTGGCACTGATCTACGACCACTTCACGCCGATGGTCGTGATGCAGCTCGAGGACTACGGCTTCTGCGAGAAGGGTGAAGGCGGCCCCTTCGTCGAGAGCGGTGCGATCCGCTACTCACCGAAGAAGCGAAAGGGGGCGGTTGCCGTCAATCCCCATGGCGGGCAACTGTCCGAGGCCTACATCATCGGAATGACCCACGTCTTGGAGGGAGTTGAGCAAATGCGCGGTACTGCGATCAATCAGGTCGACGATGCCGAGTACGCGTTGGTCACGGGTGGGCCTGCCGCTCTTCCGGTCAGCGGACTCATCCTGGGGCGTGACCGATGACCGAATCACGCCTCGCCTCGGTGCTCCCGGCTGAGCGGATCAGGATTGCCACCGACTCCTCGACCGAACCGTTCTGGCAGGCCGCGAAGGAGGGTCGTCTGGTCGCGCCCAAGTGCAGCGCCTGCGGTAGCTTCCGCCTGCCGCCGACGCCGTACTGCCCAGAGTGCCAGTCGAAGTCGGTGGACTGGATCGAGCTGTCCGGCCGGGCGAAGGTCTACAGTTTCGCGGTCGTGCACAAGTTTCCCGGGTATCCCGATCTGACCCTGGTTCCGGTTGTCGTCGAACTGCCGGACGCCCCTGGAACGCGACTCGTCACGAACGTCGTCGACGTCGCACCCGAGGACGTGCACATCGGTATGAACCTGACGGTCGACTTCCATCCCATCTCAGATGGTTGGCAGTTACCCATCTTCCGAGTCGATCCCGAGAGTGAAGGCTGAATCATGGCCGACGACTACGAGAGCGCGCTCGAGGAGAAGCCACTCGAGTTCATGACGAGCATCGCCAACAGCGGTGGATCGTGTGATGGTCAGTGCATCATCCCGGAGGGCGATCACTACTCGTGCTGGTGCACGTGCGGTGAGTGGAACATCGAGGCGCCCAACCAGAAAGAGGGGCTGCGTCTCGCCCGCCTCCACACCGGCAGCGTCACGGAGTGAACTTCGGCAACGCCAGGGGTGCCCGGTGGTCGAGGAGAACCGCCCCTGGCGTTACCGGTTCCATTGCCAATGTCGTTCGCTCGTGTCCGGACCTCGAGTTCCGAGTCCACGGCGAGCGTCCCGAATTCGAGAGGGGAGTGTCGATTGACGCCGCAGGAGTACGTGCAGGCGATGGAGCAGGCGGGGGTCGGCACGGCGGTCCGTGACGACACCGCGTCGACGGGGATCGACATGCCCGAAGTGGACGACGTGCCGGTCGCCGAATCCTGGGCCGCGCCCATTAAGGCGGGAGACGAGAACAACACGGCCTATGGCGCCATGATCGCGCGTCTGCGTGATTTCCTGGACTATCTCGCAGCGGCTCGGCCGGACGCCGATACCGTGGCAGCCCTGCATGCCGATCTCGAAGGGTGGGGTGAGCGATTGGCGCCGATGGCGGTGGCGGAGCGGGATCAGTTGTTCGGCCATCTTCGGGACCAGCACGGGCGGGCGCAGACGATGTCGCCGCAACTCGTAGTCCGGAAGGCGGATCGCGACAATGTCTGGGGCACAGTCCGTTTCGGTCGGTACTTCCTGGGTGGGAACGGCGCCGTGCACGGCGGAGCGGTACCGCTGCTGTTCGACGAGGTCCTCGGCCGACTGGCGAACTCGGCGGGCCGACCGCATTCCAGAACCGCCTATCTGAACACCGACTTCAGATCGGTCACTCCGGTCGGCGTCGAACTCACCGTGCGCGGGTGGTTCGTGAGCGAGGAGGGTCGTAAGCGGATCGTGCGCGCGGAGGTGCGTCACGGGGACGTCCTGTGCGCGGAGGCGGAGGGATTGTTCGTCCAGCTCAATCCCGGTCAGCTCTAGAGATTTCCCGGTGCGGCGAGTGCGGATGTCATGACGCGCTCGCCGCATCTTGCTTGATTGTTTGGAACGATTGGTCTAATTTATTTGTTGGCGTGAGCCACAGAGAGTGTGATTGGGAGCCACGTATGGCATCTCCGGATTCGGTTTTGGTGGTCGGAGCTTCTGCGGCTGGCCTCTCCACCGTGGAAGCGCTGCGGCGCAAGGATTATACGGGCACGATCACCGTCCTCGGTGACGAGCTGCACGCCCCCTACGATCGTCCACCGCTGTCCAAGCAGGTCCTTTCCGGTGCCTGGGATCCTGGCCGAGCCGCGCTCCGGACCGACGAAGCCCTGAGCGGGCTGGACGCGGACTTCGTCTACGGCGACCCGGCGGTGAGCCTGGATGCGGCCACCCGAACGGTCCACACCGCAACGAACAGGGAGCTGACTGCCGACGCGATCGTCATCGCGACCGGAGTGCGTGCGCGCTGGCTGCCCGGGACCGAGGGCCTCGGTGGAGTGCACGTGCTGCGTTCGCTCGAGGACTCTTTGGCCCTGCGCTCCGACCTGCAGGCCGGCACCCGGCTCGTCGTCGTGGGCGAAGGCGTTCTCGGATCCGAGATCGCGGCCACGGCACGGACCCTCGGTGTCGAGGTGACCATGGTCGGGCCGCAGCCGGCACCCATGGCACTGCAGGTCGGTCCGATGGCCTCGGAACTGCTCGCGACGCTCCATCAGGACAACGGCGTCCGACTGCGTCTGGGCACGGGTGTCGTCGGTCTGACAGAGACCGACGGTCGAGTAACCGGTGTTCGACTCGCGACGGACGAGGTTCTCCCTGCCGATGCCGTTGTCGTTGCGATCGGGGCGATTCCGGCGACGGACTGGTTGGCGGGCAGCGGTCTGCGCTTGGAGAACGGCGTGGTCTGCGACTCCCGGTGCCGGGCAGCCGACGGGATCTACGCGGTCGGTGACGTGGCGCGCTGGCATCACGAGCACTTCGGTGAACTCATCCGCCTGGAGAACCGGACCAATGCCACCGACCAGGGGGCCGCGGTGGCCGGGGTCATCCTCGGCGACGACGAGCCGTATGTGCCCGTCTCGTACTTCTGGACCGACCAGTTCGATGTGAAGGTCCAGGTGCACGGCATCATTCACGCCGACGCCGAGGTGGAGATCGTCGAGGGCGACCTGTCGGCGCGACGATTCGTCGCGCGCTACAGCAAGGACGGCGTCGTCACCGGTGTTCTCGGCTGGAACATGCCGAAGCAGGTGCGCCAGCGTCGTCAGGACGTGATCGACGGCCAGTCCGCCGCATTCGCGTCCTCGCTCACGGGAGCGTGACGCCGCGCCGCAGGTGTGAAACGCAGGACAGAACATCCCCCGGTACGAACACAGTTCGTTGTTCCGGGGGATGTTTCTGTCGGCCGGTGGCCCGCCGTCCCCAGGGACGCGAAGAACCTCCAGCCGGTGGCCTGCCTGGAAGGCAGGCCACCGACCGAAGGGCTCGGGTGGCGTCTGGTAGCCCGGACGCGACGGGCGTTCCGCTGGACGGGGTCAGTCTGCCGGGAAGTGGCAGGCCGCGTACTGGCCCGGGCGAACCTCGGCCATGACGGGCTCCTCCTCGGCGCACTTGGCCTGCGCCGAGGGACACCGTGACCGGAATCGGCAACCCGCCGGCGGGCGGAGCGGGGACGGGATGTCACCCTGCAGTGCGGGTCCCGCGAATCCCTTGTCGGGATCGGTCAGCGGGACCGAGTCGAGCAGCGCCCGGGTGTACGGGTGCGCGGGGTTGTCGTACACCTCGACGGAATCGCCGAACTCGCACACCTTGCCCAGGTACATGACGAGCACGTTGTCGCTGACCGCCCGCACCACACCCAGATCGTGAGCGATGAAGATGATCGTCAGGTCGTACTTCTTCTTCAGGTCCTCGAGGAGGTTGAGGATCTGAGCCTGCACCGAGACGTCGAGGGCCGACACCGGTTCGTCGCAGATCAGTAGATGCGGATTGAGCGCGAGGGCCCGGCCGATGGCCAGGCGCTGGGCCTGTCCGCCGCTGAGCTGGCGAGGCAGCATCGACGAGAATCGGTCGGGGGGCAGTCCCACCTGCTCCAGTACGGTCGTCGACGCCTCGGCCTGGTCGTCGCCGGAGGCTCCCGCGATGGCGAGGCCCTCGGTGACGATGTCCTTCACGGCCCGGCGCGGATTGAGTGATGCGACCGGATCCTGGAAGATCATCTGCATTTCGCGACGGAGTTCGCGCATGGCCTTGGCCGGCAACCGTTCGATCCACTCGCCATCGTAGCGAATCCGGCCACCCGCAATGGGATCGAGGCGCAGAACGGCCCGGCCGGTGGTCGACTTGCCGCACCCGGATTCGCCCACGATGCCGAGGGTCTCGCCCTTGCGGACGTCGAAGCTGATGCCGGCAACGGCCTTGAACGACCCGCCCTTCGTCCGATACTCGACTTCGAGGTCCTGAACGCTGAGGAGTGTGTCTTCTCCGCGCAGATGCGCGGTTCCGCTACCGGCCATCGGTTGTGCCTCCGACTGATGAAAGAGATAGTGCTGATACAGGATTGACGCACGCGAACCGATGGTCTCGGTCGACGACGGTCATGGGGGGGTTCTCCTCCGAGCACTCTGCCGTCGCCGCCTCGCAGCGAGGAGCGAAGCGGCAGCCCGTCGGAGGGTCGGTGGGCGATGGCAGCGAGCCGGCGATCAGGTTCAACGGTGCGTGGCGTTCATGGTCGAGGGTCGGGGTCGCCCCGAGCAGTGCATGTGTGTACCGATGGTGGGGCGAGGCGAAGATCGACCTGGTCGATCCGACCTCGGCCAGCCTGCCGGCGTACATGACAGCCACGCGGTCGGTGCGTCCAGCGACAACCGCGAGATCATGGCTGATGAGCATCAGCGACATACCGCGCTCGGTCTGCACTTTCCGAAGGAGATCGAGGATCTGCCGTTGGATGGTGACGTCGAGGGCGGTGGTCGGTTCGTCGGCGATGAGCAGGTCCGGCTCGCATGCGAGTGCGATGGCGATCATCACGCGCTGACGCATACCGCCTGACAGTTCGTGTGGGTAGTTGCGGAGCCGCCGCTCGGGATCCGGCACGCCGACCTCCTGGAGGAGGGTCAGCGCGCGATCGTGCGCCTCGGAACGTGAGACGCCGAGATGCCTCCGGATGCCCTCGGTGATCTGGCGTTCGATCCGGACGACGGGATTGAGCGAGCGTCCGGGGTCTTGGAACACCATCGCGATCTGTTTCCCCCACACCTCCTCCCGATCCTTCCGGCTCAGCGACATGAGATCGCGTCCTTGGAAGTACACCTCGCCGGTCACGGCGGCATGGCTCGGCGTCAGGCCCATGATGGCGCGGGCCATCACGGACTTCCCCGAGCCGGACTCACCCACCACCCCGAAGGCCGTGGATGCCGCCACATCGAAGGACACTCCGTCGACAGCCTGCACCACGCCGCGAGGTGAACCGATGTACGTGTGGAGGTTGCGTACCTGAAGGACAGGGGTGTCAACCATGGTTTCTATGCCTTTCGCTGTGCCGAGCAGGGAACCTCTCGTGGCCGAGAGGTTCCCTGCCGAAGGTCACTTCTGGAGCCAGAGCGTCTCGGGGAGGACCGAACCCATTCCGTACTGCACGACACCGCCGACGTTGTTGTTGGCGATGTACGCGGGCGCGGCGCGTGTGTAGAAGATCAGCGGGTACAGCTCCGCGAGACGCTGCTGGACAGCCTCGTAGGCTGCTACCTGCTCTGCCGGGTTCTGGGCGGCCAGACCCTTGTCCAGCGCCTCGTCCAGCTGCGCATCGGAGATTCCGCTGTAGTTGCCCTTGGAGGTGCTGTGCAGTCCGAACCACAGACGCGGCTCCGGCTCATTGAACATCAACCCTGCGACCAGGACGTCGAAGTCTCTCTGCGCCATGATCTGCCCGAGTTGCGCGAGGTCAATCGTCTTGACGTTGACGGTGATGTTGTTCAGCGTGCTCAGCTGCGTCTGGATGGCCTCGCCGACCGCACGATTCGACGGATACAGCGACAGAGTGAACTCCAGCGGCTTGCCCTCGGCGGCGAGTTCGTCGAGGAGGCGCTGCGCCTCGGCGGGATCATGTTCGGCGAGGGGGATGTCCTTGTAGGAGGGTGAGGACTCGTCGAACAGCGTCCAGGGCAGCTCCGCGGTGCCCTCGAACGCGGCGTTGTTGATGCCGTCGAGATCCAGCGCAATTGCGAATGCCTTGCGGGCGCGCACGTCGTCGAACGGTGCCTTTGTTGTGTTCAGCGCCAGATCGGTTCCACCGCCGAGCGGGACGACCGCGTTCTGGAGCCCCGCGTTCCTCGCCTTGGCGACGTTCGACCAGATTCCCTCGAGGGCCAGGTCGGCGCCGCCGCTGGCGAGGGTGTTGTACCGCTGGTCGGCGTCACCGATTGCCCGGATCTCGAGCTTGTCCAGGTAGGGGAGTGGTGCGTCGTAGTAGTTCTCGTTGCGGGTGAGCTTGATGACGTCCTGGCGGGACCACTGTTCGAGGGTGTACGGGCCCGCGCCGACCGGGTTGGCGTCGATTGACTGTTGACCGCCCTGCAGTGCGGCGGGGGATGCGATCCAGTTCATCGACGTCTCCACGATCGCGTTCGCGAAGTTCGGCACCGGATTCACCAGGGTCACTTCGAGGGTGCGGTCGTCGACTACCCGGCTGCTTTCGACCAGCGACGCCTGCGGAATGTCGGGTGAGGCGGTGGCGGGATCCTTGATGTGCTCCCAACCGTACTTGACCGCTTCGGCATTGAACGGGCTGCCGTCGGAGAACTCGACACCGTCGCGCAGTGTGAGGGTGAAGGTCTTTCCCCCGTCGGAGGTGGTCAGGTTCTCTGCGAGCTTGAAGTCGATCTCA
>NZ_JADZGH010000023.1:14236-15007 GCF_015865005.1 Rhodococcus sp. CX | reverse complement strand
TTCCCACTGCTCGATGATCCTGCCGGTTCCTCCGGTGACAGGTTCGCCGGTGGGGCCGCCGGCGCCGGCTGAATCTGCTGAGTTACCACTGCTGCATGCGCCCAGCATGAGCGTCGCGGCGGCTATTCCCGCCACGAGCGTATGACTTCTTCTGATCACGGGGGGACCTTTCCTGGTCTGAAGGTTCGATCTGACGGGGCTAAGGCCGGATCGGTTGTGCCCGGTACGGTGGACACACCCGGAGCCGGGTGTCAGTCGGTGTTGTTGATCCAGAGTTCCTCGGGAAGAATCGAGCCCATCCCGTACTGCCGGATGCCGCCGACGTTGCCGCTCGCGACGAAGCCCGGTGCGGAGCGGGTGTAGAAGATGATCGGATTCAGTTCGACGAGACGTCGCTGAACCACCTCGTATGCCGACTCCCGTTCCCCCTCGTCCCGGGATGCCAGTGCCCGGCTCAGGGCCGCATCCATCTGTGGATCCTTGATTCCGCTGTAATTTCCCGCTGAGTCGCCGTGGAGTCCGAACCACAGCCGGGGCTCCGGGTCGCCGGCGAAGACGACGGCGTTCGTGATCACGTCGTAGTCCATCTGCCCGAGAATCTGCCCCACCTGGGCGAAATCGATGGTGCGCACGTTCACGGTGATGTTGTTCAGCGTGCTGAGCTGGGTCTGGATGGCCTCACCCAGTGCCCTGCCCGATGGGTACATCGAGAGGGTGAAGTTCAGCGGCTTGCCTTCGGCGGCGAGCTCGTCTAGGAGGCGCTGTGCCTCC
>NZ_JADZGH010000023.1:6667-14226 GCF_015865005.1 Rhodococcus sp. CX | reverse complement strand
TTCCGCCGTAACCCACATGCGCCAGTCCATCCCACTGCGTCGCGGACTGCAGTCCGGTGATGATCATGTCGTCGGCCGAGATCAGCCCGTCCGCGGTCTTCGCCGTGTCCGACGGCAGCAGTGTCATGACGTGCAACGGATTCGTTCGCAGTCCGCCGCCTTTGAAGGGGCCGTCCTTGTCGAACGGCATCCCCAGGTCGAAGGTGCGCCCGGTCCGAACGAGCCGGGCTGCCGCAACGCGCTTCTCGGGCGTCACGAAGTTCAGAGTGCCGATCTCGTCCTCGTCACCCCAGCGACCCCAGTTGCTCAGCTTTCGACCGAGTTCGTGCTGCGGCCACACCTTGTCGTCACTCACGGTTGCTCCTCATCGATGGGCCATGAAGCGCTGAACACACTCCATGAGGCTGTCAGGGATGTAGTACTCGGAACGGCTCTTGATCCGCTCGATGTTGTCGGCGACGTCCGCGATGGTGGCGTTGTGCGGGTCGGGGTGCAGGTAGCCGTCGGTGACTCCGACGAACAGCCGCGCGAAGCGGCCGGCGCCCGCGAGGTACGTCTCGCCCGTGACACCGCATGCCTCGTGGGCCAGGTAGCCCATCATGGGTGCGACAAGCGCCGGGTCCATGTCGGACTTCTGCTGTTCCGTTCCCTTGCGCACCTGGTCCATGCCGTCCGACGGCGCACCGCCCATCCGGGTCATCGCGTTCGGTGCGATCACGTTGATCTTGATGTCGCGGTCGCCTGCGGACAACGACATGCTGTTCGCCATGCCGAGCACCGCAGCCTTCGCCGTGGCGTAACCGGTGTTGTCCGGCAGGCCGAACATTCCGATCGAGGTGGTGATGACGATTCGGCCGTAGTTCTGCTCGACCATGTGCGGCCACGCGGCGTGGGAGGTGTTGAACGCCCCCATCACGTGAACCGCGAGGTGGCTTTCGATGTTGTCCGCGTCCACGTTCGGCAGTCCACCGAATCGGACGTTGCCGGCGTTGTTCACGACCACGTCGATACGGCCGAAGTGTTCCAGTGCGGTGTCGACCGCGTGCTTCGCGCCTGTCACGGTCGAGATGTCACTGACGTCCGCGACCGCGACGCCACCCGCGTCGATGATCTCCTGCACCACGAGCTGTGCCGGTGTGGTGTCCGAACCTGCCCCTTCGATCGAGCCACCCAGATCGTTCACCACGACCTTGGCGCCGAGCTCACCGAGCAGATGTGCGTAAGCTCGCCCGATGCCGCGACCGGCCCCCGTCACCACCGCGACGCGTCCGTCGAATCTGAACTTCTCCATTGCCCTGCTTTCCGTCGACATCCGGTTCACGAGAGGAACCGCGCGTACTTCGAGTCCAGAACCTCTTGCATCGCCTCACGCAGCTTCGGTCGGCCTCCCGGATTCAGCAAGAAGCTGCGAGCCTTGCCCGGAATGTTCGTTCCGTAGAAGTAGCTACCGTCGCTGAACGAGGAGTGCACGGCCAGTTCCTCGATCATCTGGTTCCACTTCTGCTCCACGTCTGCAGGAACCTCCATGACAGTCGCACCCTGCTCACGCATGTACTCGATCGCGTCGGCGATGAAGTCGACCTGGTCCTCGGCATACCGCGGATTGTTTCCGGCAGCGCCGTGCGGCCCGCCTGGGAAGAAGAAGTTCGGGAACTCTCGGCACATCGTTCCGAGGAAGGTACGCGGACCCGCGCGCCAGTGTTCCTCCAGAGCGAGCCCGTTTCGTCCACGGACGCCGAGCCTGGTCAGCGCGCCGGTTCCGAAGTCGAATCCGGTGGCCCACACGATGATGTCGAATTCCTTGAGACCGTCGGCAGTTTCGATTCCTGTCTCGGTCACCCGAGTGATCGGGGTCGACTTGATGTCGACCAGGGACACCTTGGGGTTGTTGTAGGTCTCGAAGTAGTTGGTCGTGAACGGCGGCCGCTTCGCCGCCCAGCCGTGGTCCTTCGGAATCAGCTTCTCGGCCGTCTCCGGATCGGTGACGATGCTCCGGATCTTCTCCGCCATGAACTCACACCAGTCCTCGTTGGCTGCGGAGTCGGTCATGGTATCGGCGTAGTTGCTGATCACCTTCGAGAATCCGGGACTCGTCCACATCTTCTCGTAGTGTTCCCAGCGCTCTTCTTTACTGTCCTCGAACGCTTTTCGACTGCTCCGCTGATGCAGGAACCCACTCGCGGACTCGTTGAGCATCTCGCGCATCCGCTCGAAGTCGGCCTTGATGCTCTGGTACTGCTTCGCCGACAGCGGCTCGTTGGCGAGCGGCGTGCACCAGTTCGGGGTCCGCTGATACACGGTGAGCGACTCGACCTGGTCGGCGATCACCGGGATGACCTGAACACCGCTGGATCCTGTTCCGATGACGGCGACTCGCTTACCGGTGAAGTCCACGGGCTTGTCCGGCCAGAGTCCGGTGTGATGCGACACGCCTTGGAAACTCTCCCGCCCCGGCACCTCGGGGTAGGCCGGGATCGACAGCACACCGGTCGCGGCGACGAGGAACCGTGCCCTGATCACCGTTCCGTCGTTCGCGGTGACCAACCAGGTCGTCGAATCCTCCTCGAAGACAGCGGAGGTCACCCGCGCACCGAACCGGATTTGGCGGCGCAGATCCAGGGTGTCGACCACGTAGTTGAAGTACCGCTCGTTCTCGGCCTGGCTGGCGAATCGTTCGGTCCATTCCCAGCCCTCGAACAACTCCTTGGAGAACAGGTAGCCGTAGGTGTAGCTCTCCGAGTCCAGCCGAGCACCCGGGTAGCGGTTCCAGTACCACACACCACCGACGCCGTCGCCGGCCTCGAGCACGAGGCTGGAGAACCCCGCCTCGCGAGCCCGGTACAGCTGGTGGATACCGGTGACACCGGCACCGATCACCAGTACATCGACGGTCTCGATCGTCTCCAACGAACTCATCAGCATTACCTCTTGTCGATTATCGCGGCGTTTCCGCGTTCCGCGGGTCGCCGGTTGTCAGTGCGGTGGTGAATCCCCACGGGATCCCCAGGCTCGTCTCGGACTCGGTCACGACTACCTCCTCGGTGCGAATGCGAAGGTCCACACCCTGTTCCTTCAGGTGACGCTCCACTCGCCCGAGGTCCGCCACCTTCCAGGTGATCGAGTGGTACGTGTCGTTGGGCGCGTTGACCGCCCAGGCGGAGTGCGCGGGACCGTCGGCATCGGGAACGGCATACTCGAAGACTGCATCCGCGAGGTGGACGTACGTGCTTGTGGCACCGAGTACTTCGTTCCGGCCCTCGTGAACGACGGTGCCGCCCAGACCGTCGACCATCAACCGCAACGCCCGATCCGGGCGATCGGTCAGGATGGTGTGATGCGAACACCGCTCGATTCCCAACGGGTCGTCGTCGGATACGGGCGGCACTTCCCAGCCCGGCACGAGCCGATGGTCGAGCAGAAAGGGGATCTGCGGTAGGAACTCGTACCGCAAGCCCGCGCTGTCCGGGACGGTGAAAAAGATCGGCATGGGAGACCCCGGTGCCGACGGTGGGTTGTCGCCCTCGGCGACAACCCCGTCCTGTCCGACCATCGCGATGCCGAGATCCTTGAGTCTGCGGTACGCGTCGACGATGCCGTCGACGTACCACCCGAATCCCTTGAGCGTCGGCCCGTCGACGTCCGCATACTGCTGAACACCGTTGAGCACATATAGTTTCGGATCGATGGTGTCGAACAGGACGTCACTGATCGGCGTGAAAGACGAGTAGTTCGTCGGGTACCCCTCGCTCGCGGGGGCCTTCTTCGTCATCTCCGAGAGGGGCCTGCTGGGACGCCCGAACACGCGCTCGAACCACTCCTCCGCCGCGTGGAGATCGGTCACATGGTGACTCGGGTGGTACAAGCGTGTCACGTGGAACTGTCCACTGTCGGTGTCCGACATCGATATCTCCTCCACTCGGCGTCGGACACCCGCGTCCCGACGGCCCTCTCGTCATCAATCAGATATGGGACTTAGTGTTGCGAAAGGCTCTTGGTCGACTACCAGGTCACTGGGAGCTCGTAGATCCCGTACGCCTGCGAGTCCTCCTTGAACTTCAGGTCTCTGAAGTCGCCGGCAAGCCGCAGGGTCGGGATGCGGCGGAAGAGCGTGCTGAAAACGACCTGCAGTTCGATGCGCGCAAGCTGTTGCCCGATGCACTGATGGGGACCCCAGCCGAAAGTGATGTGGTGTGCAGCCTGGCGAGCGAGGTCGAGGTCTCCAGGGCTGGGGAATGCCTCCGGATCCCAGTTCCCCGCGAGGAGCGAGACGATCAGTCCGTCACCGGCTCGAATGGTCTCGCCCTCGAACTCGATGTCCTCGACCACGGCTCGCTTGGCCATCAGGTGCGGGATGGTGAGGTACCGCAGAAGTTCCTCGACGGCGTTCGCCACGAACTTCGCATCGCCGGATCGCTCACGCAGCAGGGCGAGCTGCGCTTCGTTCTGCAGCAGCAGTCCCGTGCCCAGGGTTATCATGTTGGCACTCGTGTCGTGACCCGCGACCAGCAGGATGTGTCCGAGGCGGGACGCCTCCTCGAGCGTCAGCTCACCGTCCTTGATGCGTGTACCCAGGTCGGACAAGACGTCCTCGACCGGATTCGCCATCTTCGCCTCGATGAGGCCCGCGATGTAGCGCCGCAGCGTGGCCGCGGTTTCCGCCGACTGCTCGGGCGTCTTGTGCAGGGCATTGGTGACGCCGGCATGCGCCTGGAAGAAATCGTGGTCTTCGTAGGGCACCCCGAGAAGCTCACAGATCATCAGTGACGGCAACGGCAATGACAGCGCCTCGTTCAAGTCTGCCGGATTGGGCCCGGCGAGCATCTTGTCGATCAGGTCGTCGGTGATCTGCGCAATGGCCGGCCGGAGCTTCTCCATCCGACGCCGGGTGAACGAGCTTGTCAGCATCCGCCGCCAGTGGGCGTGGTCCGGGCCATCGGTGTTGTTGATCGACGGAAGCGACTGGCCCGCGTTCGCCTTCATCGCCGCGGTGGTGTGTGGATACCCGGGACGCCACACATTTGAACTCACCCGCGGGTCGGTGAGAATCTCTCGACCCGCGGCGTGTCCCGTCACGAGCCACGGGGTGCTGCCATCCCAGGTCCTGACCCGACGAATCGGCTTGTCCTCGTCGTGCAGCCGGACCAGTCCCGGAGGCGGCGCGAACGGGCACTCAGCCGACCTGGCCATCGGAAACTCGACCGTCTCCTGGTCCTTGACCGTCTCACTCATCTATGTCCTCTATCTGTCGACTTCGACGCAATGCGCTGGTGGAGCGGCGCCTATTCCTCGATGGTGATGGCGAGTGCCGGACATACCGCTGCGGCCCGGCGGACGTCATCGGCGAGTTCCGCTGGCGGAGAAGGGTTGAGCAGAAAGACGATTCCGTCCTCGTCGCGCTGGTCGAACACCTCTTCCGCCGCGCTGACGCACTGACCGGCAGCGACGCACTTCTCTTCGTCGATCACAATCTTCATGGCTCTCCTCGTGAACTTTCGCCCGGTCGCAGACGCGGCGGCATGAGTGCGCTGTGGATACCTGTCCTCACAGGGCACTACCGGCTGTCGCAGTGGCCGCGGATGTTCGCGCTCTGCGAAGTGTGACTGCAATCATATCTCGACCGATCGTTCGAATCAATAGGGGAAGGGATCAATGGACCCCGATCCGACCGTTCCGACGACGGAGTCACAACAGGTAGCGCCCACCATTCACGCTGAGCGTCTGGCCGGTGACATACGCAGCCTCCTCGGAAACCAGATATGCCACCGCGTGCGCGATGTCCTCCGGCTTCCCTGGACGCTTCATCGGCATCTTCGCGGCCACCGCATCGAGGTCGAAACCCTCACGGAGCAAGGGAGTGTCCACGAAACCCGGGGGCACATTGTTCACCGTGATCCCGCTACCGGCGTATTCGATGGCCAGCGCCTTGGTGAGCCCGATGACGCCGCCCTTCGACGCGGCGTAATGACCCATCGCCGGCGCGCCGGTCTGAGCGGATGACGACGAGATGTTGACGATTCGCCCCCATTCGGCCTCGAGCATGCCGGAAACGAACTCGCGGGTGACGAGATACGGCCCTTTGAGATTGATCCGAATCATGCGATCCCACACATCCTCGGTGAGATCGGTGAAGGGCACGTAGTTTGTGATGCCCGCATTGTTGACGAGAATCGTGACCGGGCCCAGTTCGGCGCGCGTCCGGGCGGCGGCGGCGGCGATCTCATCGGCATCGGCTGCGTCACAGGCGATGGCGATCGCCTTTCCCCCGGCCTCGGTGATAGCCGTGACCGTCTCCTCGGCGCCTTCCCCGTTGAGATCCCACACCGCCACCGCAGCGCCCCGCTCGGCCAGCACCGAGGCAATCGCCCGTCCCAGACCGCGCCCTCCCCCGGTCACGACCGCGTTCTTTCCGTTGAGAGACATCATTTTCTCCTCTATGGTGAGCTGGATCGAGCCGCGCTACTCCCCGAGCGCCTCTCGTGCGACCTTCCTTGCAGCCATCGCTCGCGGGAATCCTGCGTAACCGCTGGCGTGATAGACGACCTCTGCGATCTCGTCCCGGGTCAGTCCGTTGTTCAGTCCGATCCGAACATGACTCCTCAGTTCGTCCTCCGCCCCCAGCGCCATGAGAATTCCCAGAGTGACCAGACTGCGGTCCCTCCTGGACAAGCCCTCGCGGGCCCACAGCGACGACCACACGTTGACCACACCGATCTCGACCAGGTCCTCGCCCAGTCGACCATCGCGAAGGTTCAGTTCGCCGGTCTCGGGCATGCCGGGCACGATCGAGCGCATCGTCGCCACTCCGAGTGCCCGCAGGTCGGACGCTTGATCAGTGGCCGCTGAACTGTTCTCTGCCGTCACGAGAATCTCCTGTAGCGCAGTAATTTCCAGTCAAGGGTGCGCGGATCGCATGGGATGGGACTCCCCGCCATGAGCGAAGGATCCGACGGCGTTGCCGCCAGTCCGAAGCCCCGATCAGTTTTATAGTCTGATCGGTCAACTACCGGATCACCCGACCCTACGGGAGAGCGGTAGCCACTGGCAATGCCCACAATCGATTGTTCCAGTGCGATAGTAGATTTCGCCGATTCGGTGCACGATCGCGCCGCACGGACACCAATCACCGCCACCTCGAAGGAGCATCATGTCGCCATCCGGCACCCGCAGCCAAGTCACACCGGCCGTCAGTGAGGCGGTTCGCCAGGCCATCGCGTCGTACTGCCATGCGTTGGACGACGGCCGCACCGACGACATCGTGAGTCTGTTCACCCCCGGCGGACGAGCCGCCATTCCAGGCAGGGGCGTGACCGAAGGACACGCCGCGCTGCTGGACCTGTACCGCGGCCTGACACCGACCACCGCCCAGCGACACCTCGTCATGAACACCGTCGTGACCGAGGACGAGGACGGATCCGCGCGTGCGATCAGTGACGTGGTGCTCCTGCTCAAGCGCGATTCCGCGTGGGTCGTTTCCCTGGTCGGCAAGTACGACGACCGCCTCGTTCCAGGTAAGGGCGATCAATGGCTCTTCGAGGAGCGGTCATTGACCTTCACGACCC
>NZ_JADZGH010000023.1:5918-6532 GCF_015865005.1 Rhodococcus sp. CX | reverse complement strand
GATGCCGGCGGTCCGGGTAAGGGAACCCGGACCGCCGGCATTCGAATCGACTGTCCGCGCGCCGGCGTCATGGTGGGACAGCGCCGGTGCGCGAACAGTTCGACTAACGCTGCACCCAGAGGGTCTCGGGGAGGACCGAGCCCATTCCGTACTGCTGGATGCCGCCGACGTTGCTGTTGGCGATCACACCGGGTGCTGCACGCGTGTAGAAGACGACCGGGTTCAGTTCGACAAGCCGGTTCTGAACGGTCTCATATGCTTTCGTCCGCTCAGCCACATCGGTGGAGGTACGGCCGGCCTCCAGCGCGGCATCCAGCTCGGCATCCTTGATGCCGCTGGTATTGCCCGCGGACTTGCTGTGGAAGGAGAACCACAGGCGCGGTTCGGGATCGCCGAAGGCCACGGTGCTGACCAGGGTGTCGTAGTCCTTCTGCGCCATGATCTGTCCGACCTGCGCCACGTCGATGGTGCGCACGTTGACGGTGAGGTTGTTCAGCGTGCTGAGCTGGGTCTGGATGGCCTCACCCACGCCCTTGGTCGCCGGGTAGAGCGACATCGTGAAGTTCAGCGGTTTTCCTTCGGCGGCGAGCTCGTCGAGGAGGCGCTGTGCCTCG
>NZ_JADZGH010000023.1:5419-5908 GCF_015865005.1 Rhodococcus sp. CX | reverse complement strand
TGTTCGGCGAGGGGGATGTCCTGGTAGAACGGCGAGGACTCGTCGAACAGGGTTTCCGGAAGCTTCGCTGCGCCGTTGTAGACCGCGTTGTTGAGTGCGTCGCGGTCGAGGGCGATCGTGAACGCCTTGCGGGCCCGGACGTCGTCGAACGGCGCCTTCGTCGTATTCAGCACCATCGTCGTTCCACCACCGAGCGGGAGTACCGCGTTCTGCAGTCCGGCGTCGTTCGCCTTCGTCATGTTCGACCAGACACCTTCGAGGGCCAGATCTGCGCCGCCGCTGGTGAGGGTGTTGTATCGCTGGTCGGCGTCGATGATCGACCGGATCTCGAGCTTGTCCAGGTGCGGAAGCGGTGCGTCGTAGTAGTTCTCGTTGCGGGTCAGTTTGATGACGTCCTGACGCGACCACGACTCGAGGGTGTACGGGCCCGCACCGATCGGGTTGGCGTCGATCGACTGTTGCCCGCCCTGCAGTGCGGCGGGGGAGGCA
>NZ_JADZGH010000023.1:5124-5409 GCF_015865005.1 Rhodococcus sp. CX | reverse complement strand
GCGTTCTGCAGTCCGGCGTCGTTCGCCTTGGTGAGGTTCGTCCAGTTGCCTTCCATGGAGAGGTCGGCGCCGCCGCTGGTGAGGGTGTTGTATCGCTGGTCGGCGTCGATGATCGCCCGGATCTCGAGCTTGTCCAGGTGCGGAAGCGGTGCGTCGTAGTAGTTCTCGTTGCGGGTCAGCTTGATGACGTCCTGACGGGACCACGACTCGAGGGTGTACGGGCCCGCACCGATCGGGTTGGCGTCGATTGACTGTTGACCGCCCTGCAGTGCGGCGGGGGAGGCG
>NZ_JADZGH010000023.1:3964-5114 GCF_015865005.1 Rhodococcus sp. CX | reverse complement strand
TTCGGGACCGGCTCGACGAGGGTGACCTCGAGGGTGCGGTCGTCGACGACGCGGCTGCTCTCGATCAGTGCGGCCTGCGGCTTGTCCGGTGAGGCGGTGGCCGGTTCCTTGATGCGGTCCCAGCCGAACTTCACGGCCTCGGCGTTGAAGGGGGTGCCGTCGGAGAACTCGACACCGTCACGGAGGGTGAGGGTGAAGGTCTTGCCACCGTCTACGGTCGAGAAATCCTCGGCCAGCTTGTATTCGATCGCGCCGGTTTCGGCGTTGTCGATCATCAGGGTGCCGTAGAGCGCGTTGCCGAGGACCGGGGAGTTGGCCCAGGAGTTGGCAATCACGGCGGGGTCGAGGCTGCGAGGCTCGGCCTGCTCGATGATCAGCCCGGTGCCGCCGTCAATCGGGTTGCCGGACGGTCCGGTCGAGTCGGACTCGGCAGCAGAATTTCCACTACAGGCGCTCAGCGCCAGCATTGTCGCTGCAGTTGCTGCTACAGCCGCCAACGCACGTCTCATCGGGATCACAGTGGACCTTTCGCGGTTCGAGGGATGTGGTCCAACACAGGGGTGCCTGTCAGATGCGGACTTCGACGAGGATCGACTCACTCGTTGGCGGGTGGTCGCGCAGCCTTTCCGCCCCCGATGCGCCTTTCACGAAGACACATCCGAAGCAACATTGCCCTGTCACCTAGATAACATAGTGTTCTACGTCACCCTTGGCAAATCTCGCGGGCAACGACCGACAATTAGTGTGCCACTGCATCATCGGATTTCCACTATTGATTCGTACGATCGGTCGACTTATTGTAGCAGTGGGCCATGTCACATCTCCTTCATCCGGCAGCGCCGGGTGAAGCCATGCTCCCGGAACCTCGTCCGACCGCGAGCGGCCCGAATCCACTTCGAGAAGGGATCGTGTGTGTCCAGAACGCTCAAGGAATCGCCGGGAATGGTGTCGAGCTGGTCGCGAGCACTGACCGGCGCCGGATTCGGCATCACACTCGTGGCCGCAGTTGCGCTCTCACTTCCGGCTGCGTCGTACGCAGCAGGACCGGACTTCGGCAGCTCCGGCGGTTCCGGCTCGACGGGGCTGGGTAGTGGTTTCACCGAGATCAACGTCACCAACGATCCGACCAGGCTCAACGGTCAGCCGGTGG
>NZ_JADZGH010000023.1:0-3954 GCF_015865005.1 Rhodococcus sp. CX | reverse complement strand
ACCGGGGAGTTGGCCCAGGAGTTGGCAATCACGGCGGGGTCGAGGCTGCGCGGCTCGGCCTGCTCGATGATCAGTCCGGTGCCGCCGTCAATCGGGTCGCCGGCGGCACCGGCCGTGGTAGCGGAGGAGGGGCTGTCTCCGCTACCACAAGCGCTGAGCATGAGCGTGAATGCAACGCAGCCCGCTGCGATCGCACATCGTCTGGAGATCATCATGGTCATTTCTGATTCGTGGTACGGGACGTCGGTCGGGTCAGTCCTGCATGGTGCGGTCGAACTTCAGACGAAGGTGATCGCCGACCTGGTTCAGGGCGTAGACGGTGAAGAAGATGACCATCGACGGGACGAAGACGATGTGCGGTGACGTCGCAATCGAGGACTTGCCGTCGTTGATCATGCCGCCCCAGCTGGGCTGCGGCGGCGGCAGGCCGAGTCCGAGGAAGCTGAGCGAACCCTCGGCGACGATCAGTGCGGCGATCACGATGGGGAAGAAGGCACCTAGTGCCGGGAGGACGTTCGGCAGAATCTCCTTGATGAGAATCCTGGGGTTGCTCGCACCGAGATTCTTTGCTGCGCGCACGAACTCGCGTGACGACCAGGAGATCGTCGTGGCGCGCGCCAGGCGAATGAAGGACGGAATGGTGACCAGGGTCAATCCGATGAGAATCGTCTGAACACTCGGGGTGAGGATCGAGGACAGGGCGAGCAGCAGGATCAGCGGCGGGAAGGCCAGCATCGCGTCCGCGACGAGCGAGATGACGGAGTCGGTCTTTCGCCCGAAATACCCGGCGATCATGCCGAGCGTGGTCCCAACGATCAGACCGGCAAGGCCGGCGATCGTCCCGACCACGAGCGACACCCGTGCTCCATAGATGCAGCGAGAGAGGAGGGACCTGCCGTAGCTGTCGGTCCCCAGCCACAGGTCGACCGAACTGAAACTGGGAGCAAGCCTCGAGGCGCCGACAGGTTCCGCGTAGTCGGCGATGGGAAGGAAGTTTGCCGTGATCGCGAGGACGATGACCAACGCCAGCCAGAAATACGCCGTACCGACGATGATCGAGGGCTTCTTCTTCTTGACCTTGACGACGGGCTTCTCGACTGCGACTCGAGTCTCTGGAACATGGTCCAGAGGGGGACTGATGGTCATGCGCGAACCGCCTTGCGAACTCGTGGATCAAGGAATCCGTAACTGAAATCGACGAGCATGTTGACGACGACGTAGACGAGAGCCACGAACACCACGATGCCTTGGACAGTGATCACGTCACGGAGGGTGATGGACGACGACACCAGCTGTCCGAGACCGGGTAGTCCGAAGAGGATCTCGACCACGACAGTTCCACCAATGAGGCGTCCGAGGCTGATGCCGGCCAGCGTGATCAGGGAGAAGGAGGAGGGGCGTAGCGCATGCCGGAACGTGACGTATCGCTGGGACATTCCCTTGGCGCGAGCCGCAGCGACGAAGTCCTCCCGTAGTGTGCTGACGAGGTCGGTGCGGAGTAGGCGCTGGAAGGTCGCGATCTCCACGAATGCAATCGCGAGTGCCGGTAGGAATGCGCTCTGCAGGTTCGCGCCGAGTCCGTCCCCGAGCCGAGACCAACCGGACACCGGGAACCAACCCAGCTTCAATGCGAAGAAGTAGATGAGCAGGGGGCCGGCGATGAACGCCGGGACGGCAAGGAACACCGATGAGATCGCGCTGATGCCCCGGTCGACGGGCGTTCCGGCGGTCGCCGCGGCGATCACGGCGAGGATGATGGCGATCGCCAGGGCCATGAACAGCCCCAGCAGTGCCAGCTCGAGGGTGACCGGTAGCCGGTCGAGAATTGCCTGGGTGACGTCTTGGCCGGTCAGTGGTGACGTGCCGAGGTCCCCGGTGAGGGCGGACCCGAGCCAGTCGACGTACTGCTTCCACAGCGGCTGATCGAGGCCGAGTTCCGCGTTCAGCTCGGCGACGGCCTCCGGAGTGGAGTTCTCGCCCAGGATCACCTGAGCAGCGGATCCGGGCGCCAAGCTGAGCAACGAGACGGCGGCCACCGTCACCAGGAAGAGCACGAGCAAACTTCGCCCTGCCCGTTTCGAAAGTGTGAGCACCATCGTGTTCGCTGGCCTTTCCATAGTGGTGCATGGAATGTCGTGTGTTGTGCGTGTGCGTGCTGGGTGCGGGTTCCGCCGTGGCGGACCGCGATGCGTGCGGTCGAGGTTCCGAGTGTGGCGTGCAATACGCCAACCGGATCTCTGTGTTCTGGATCTCTCCGTTGACTAAGTATACTAAGTGTTCGATTACGACTTGCAAGCACGAATTTTTCGGGTCTGCAGGCAGCTGGGTCGTGTCCCGGACCGGGCGGTCGGCTCGTTGCCGCACACCTCGCGGAAAGGGCGTCTCTCTGTTGTTGTGGATCAGCCTGGTGTGCAGTGAAATTCGTCGAATTGCCCCACTTGGTTGGCGTAGTAGGGGCGAGTAGGGTCCGAGTGGGGGCCGCGACCGGAGCGGCCGCGGGACATCGGGCCCCGTCGTCCCGTCCTGTTGCTCCTCACCTCTGTTGATAGGTGGTATCAATGTCGACAATCGTCCTGGGGAACGCTCGGGTGGACCGCGTAGCTGAGCAGTCGCTCCCGGTCTCCCTGGGCCTCCTCACCGAAGACTGGGAGTTCCTCGAGCGTCGTATCGCCCGGCTCCCCGCCGGCTTCCTCGACAAGGAGTCGAACTCCTTTGCGTTCTCGAGTCACACCTGGGTGCTGAGAATCGACGGGTTGACCGTGCTCGTCGACACCTGCACCGGAAACGGTCGCACAGGACTGGGCCACTACTTCGACGGTTTGGACATTCCGTTTCTCGAGCGACTCGCTGCGGAGGGGTGGCGGTCGAGGACGTCGACATCGTGTTCTGCACCCATCTGCACCACGATCACTGCGGCTGGAACACGACGCAGGTCGACGGCGCCTGGGTACCGACCTTCCCCAATGCGACCTACCTGTTCGTCGACGAGGAGTACCGGCGCTGGGATACGTCGGGATCGGACCTGCACCCCAACGATTTCAATCCCAGCACCTTCGACGAGTGTGTGCGCCCCATCGTCGCTGCAGGGCAGGCCACGATCGTGGCCACGCCGTTCACCGTGGCTCCCTGCCTGACCATCGAAGCCGCGCCGGGCCACACCATGGGCCACGCCCTGTTGCGCCTCGAGTCCGACGGAGTCGTCGGATACTTCAGTGGCGATGCCTTCCATCATCCGGTCCAGCTGACGCGCCCCGAGCTCCACCTTCCGGGCTGCGACGATCTTGCCGCAGCCATCGCCGCCCGACGGGATCTGGTGCGGCGCGCGCTGGGCGAGGGTGCGTTCCTCTTCCCCGCACACTTCCCCGCACCGCACTACGGCCGCCTGGCGGTCGACGGTGACGAGGTGTGCTTCCTGCCTGGTGGTGCTCCGGAGGTCAACTCGACGGGCGCCGTCATCGGACACTGATATCCCGAAATCCGATCACTGTCCGGAACTGGATCGGACAGAAGCAGTGCCCGAACACTGATGGAACTGTTCGGGCACTGCTTCGTCGGTTTGTCGTCCGGCGGTTCCCTCGCCGGCCAGCGGAAGTGAAGACAAGTCCGGACAGGGGATGACAACTGTCTCATTCGCCGTCTGGGCCCACAGATCGGTGGTGCCTGGGCATCCGAGGCGGTTGAACGCGGTGTAGAAGGTGCCGGCGGAGTCGACCGCCAAGTTCGGATCCCCACAGAACGGTCGGTCCCCGTTGGGGAACTCGGTCCGTGTCCAGTTCTTACCACCGTCATTGGAGAAGGCGGAGTAGCACTGGAACTCCCCGACCTCACCAGGAAGGGCGGTGCTGGGGATGTGGTTCGCAGAGATGTACACAACGTTGTTCGGGTTGGCCGGGTTCACCGCGATCACCGGCTGACCGTTGAGCCTGGTCGGATCGTTGGTGACGTTGATCTCGG
>NZ_JADZGH010000239.1:6496-6850 GCF_015865005.1 Rhodococcus sp. CX | reverse complement strand
CCGACAGATTCGGTTCGGTCCGCGTCCCGACCGGGTCGGGGTGTGTGCCGGCGCGGTGACCGACCCTTGCGATGCGTGCCGATCCCGCTCTTTCCGAGACACGCAGCAGGACAACAGGAAGAATCGGAGAGTATTACCGAGTATCGGATTTCTCGTCGACTGTTGTGAGCCTCCGTCGTTCCGCCAGTGCCACCCGATTGCTCGCGCCGGCCTGCGCGAACGGCAGGACATGCCGGGGGAAGACGAAGATGGTGCGCCGCATCGACAGGTGCTTGACCAGCGAACGGTCGGTGTAGAGCGCCTCGTCGAGATCGGCGACGGTGACATCGGCGACGCGTGCCCACGCCGAGAGAT
>NZ_JADZGH010000239.1:0-6486 GCF_015865005.1 Rhodococcus sp. CX | reverse complement strand
CGCGGCGCGATGCCCCGGAGACAAGCGGTGCCTGCGTGTTAGCCGTGCCCTGCGTTCGCCCACCCCGACCGTGCGCACCGTCATGCCGGCAACTGTAGGTGCGGCCACCGACATCCGTTGGTAGCGTCGGGCGGTGACCTGGACCGAGATCCGCGATCCCGACGAATTGACGGCGTTGTTCGGCGTCCCGACGTTCCGGGCGGCGAACAAGGTTCGGGCACGGCTGCACCTACTCGACATCGAGTGGCTCGCGGCGTCGCCGTTCTGCCTGGTGGGCACGTCCGACGAGACGGGCCGCTGCGACGTCTCCCCCAAGGGCGACCCTCCCGGCCGGCTCGTGCACGTTCTCGACGACACCACCATCGCGCTGGCCGAACGGCCGGGCAACAAGCGCATGGACGGCTACCGCAACATTCTCCGGAATCCGTTCGTGGGCTTGAACTTCTTCGTCCCCGGCCGCGGGGACACGCTCCGGATCAACGGCCGCGCCCGGCTGGTGACGGAGGCGCCGTTCTTCCACGATCTCCGCGTCGCCAACCATCGCCCGAACCTGTGCCTGGTCGTCGAGATCGAGGAGGTCTTCCACCACTGCGCCAAGGCGTTCATGCGGTCGAAGCTGTGGGATCCGGACACGTGGAATCCCACGGTTCTGCCGTCGGTCGCGGCGCTGGCGAAGGCGACCGTCCCCGACGCACCCGAGACGCTCGAGGAACTCGAGCGGTATTACGGACCGTCCTACGCGCAGCAGCTGTACCGCCCGAAGCAGCCGCGGTGACTCACGCCGCGTGAGACCCGCGCCAACGGGATTGAGCGGGGCACCTGCGGTTGCGGATGCGCTACCATCCGCACTCGGAGACTCGCCCCGCTCTGGACACAGTGAGCAGCTCGCCGTCGTTCGACGTCCTGCCGGACGCCGAGCGCGAAGAGCCCCGGCTGGCATGTGGGTTTAGCCGCAACCATCCGGTCGATCGACACTACTTGTCGCAGGCAATGCCGTCCTTGTCCCGGTCGAGATGAGTTCCATAACCCGGCTCGCCCTTAAGGATTGGAGCAGCCCCGGCAGCCTTCGCCTCATCACAGTTCCTGTACGACACGGTCGGTTGCCGCGGAGCCGGAGGCGGCGTGTACTCCGTCGTGGGCGGAGGCGTGTACTGAGTCGTCGGAGGTGGGGTGTACGCCGGGGCAGGCGGCGGTGTGTACACCGTGGTCGTCGTCTCGACCTGGGGCACCAGCGGCACGACAGCAGGTGCCGTTGTGGCTGTGGTGGTGGGCGGGACCGTCGTTGTTGTAGTCCGAGGAGCCGTTGTGGTTGTCGGAGCCGCCGAACTGGTCGTTGTAGCGACTACGGCGGCCGGAGCGTCCTTCTTGTCCTCGGTATCGACAACCGAGCCGAGGACAGCGAACCCGAGGACGCCAGCGCCGAGGACCCACGGCCAGGTCTTGCGCTTCTTCCCGTTGTTGGCGGGATCACCAGCGTCGGCAGCACCGAACGCCTGAGTAGGGGCGTAGGCCCCCTTGGGCCTGGTGTGGCCAGTCCACTGTTGACCGTCCCAGTAGCGATCGATCGACGGATCGTAGGGGTCTGGGTGCCAACCAGCAGGTGGGTTCATCAGAGGTCCGTTCTGAGAGGTACGTTCCGCAGAACGTCGCCGGGGCCGAATGGTTTGTTACATCACACAAAGAATGATTGCCGGAGCCGGTCATCCGCTCCGCTGCGACAAGCCCCTATCCGCTGCCCCGGCCTGATCCGGAGCCAGCTGTAGGCATTCACACAATCGATTAGGTCGCCCGGGAGACCCCCGGGCGGCACAATCCATCAGCGTGTTCTGGGACTTGCGTCAGGGTGTGCTGAGTTCAAGTTGCCGCCCCGATTCTGGCAAGGTGGTCGGGTGTTCCGAGTGATGTTCCACGAACCCCGCATACCCCCCAACACCGGCAACGCGATCCGCATGGTCGCCGGTACCGGCTGCGAACTGCACCTGGTGGAGCCGCTCGGATTCGACCTGTCGGAACCGAAATTGCGGCGTGCGGGACTGGACTACCACGACCTGGCGTCGGTGACAGTGCACGCCGGTCTGCAGGAGGCCTGGGACGCGCTGCAGCCGGAGCGGGTGTACGCGTTCACCGCGCACGGCGAGGTGTCGTACGCGTCGATCGAATACCAGCCGGGAGACGTGCTGCTGTTCGGGCCGGAACCGACGGGCCTGTCCGACGAGGTCCTCGCCGATCCGCACATCACTGCGCAGGTCCGTATCCCGATGCTGCCCGGCCGCCGGTCGCTGAATCTGTCGAACGCCGCTGCCGTCGTCACCTACGAGGCATGGCGACAGCACGGATTCGCCGGGGCCGTCTGACGTTCGCCCGCCCGCGAGACATCCGCGCGCGACCGGCAGCGCGCGGATATCCGCTGGATTGGCGGCTGCTCAGCTCGCGACTACGGTTGCCATGTAGGGATCCATGACGTCGGTCAGGTTCTCCCACGGTACGGTGATCGTGACGAGCCCGACCGCGTGCGGCCCGACCTGGTAGTCGTCGAAGTGGATCTCCATGCCCGCGGGGGTCGGCAGCCAGTTCGCGAAGTTCGCCGTCTCGGGGGCGATGCCATCGGCGAAATATTCCGGACCGGCCGCGGTACCGGGCAACAGCAGAGCCGCCTGCTCGGACAGCTGGTTCAGCCCGGCCTGCAGGTCCGGGAACAGGTCCTGCAGCGTGATCGGGGCTGCGGTGTCCGTGTTCACCACGACCGTGGCGACCAGCGGTGTCGGGTGCGCGCCCGGCGGATTCGCGTTGTAGGAAGCGACGAGCAGACCTGCGACGACGTGCTCCCCGATGCGCGTCACCTCGTGTTCCTGTGTCGAGAGCGTGTAGCTCATGTCGTCGGAGCGTTGGATCCAGTCCTCGAGCGCTGCCCGCATCGACTCGTTGAACTCGGTGACGACGGCCGGGTCCCCGCCACTGATCTGCGGGATCACCACGTCGTAGTCGACCGTGTCGGTCGAGCCCGACACCAGGATCTCCTCGGCCCGATAGGGTGCGGACACCTCGGGTTTCTCGGAGACACCGGCAGACGGCTGCGAATGCGTCTGCTTCGAGCCGGGGGCGTCCGTTTCGGCTGCATCCATCTGCGTTGCGGCCGTGGCTGATTCGGGTACCGGCGTGCCGGATTCCGTTTCGCCACCACACGCGGCCAGCAGCACGGCCGCGGTCGTGCAGGCACCGGCAGCGAGCATTCGGGTCCATCGGCCGTTCATCCGCCTAGTCATCGTCCGCCTCCACCTTCGGGTTCTCGTCGGGGGTTTCCGCCGGAGTTCCGGGGGTTCCGGGCCGGCGGCGTCCGATGCGGGCGAGCAGCCGGACGATCAGGTAGACGATGCCGGCACCCAGGAGGAAGAACACGATCCACGGCAGTGCCACCCCGAGCGCGACGATCGAATCGCCGATCGCGGACCGCAGGTTGTCCCAGCCCGCGAGCACTCCGTCCCAGAAGCTGTCGCGGTCGTCGGGGCGGCGTGGTTCGGCGCTGATGTCGACGGTCAAGGTGGACAGGTCGATCTGATCCGACAGGTACCGCTGCTGCGCGGTGAGACTGTCCAGCTCCGCCTGACGATCCGCCAGCGCGTTCTCCGCCTCGATGAGATCGGCGGTGTTCGCGGCGGACTCCATCAGCGCCCGCAGTCGGTCCACGGATGCCTGCAGGGCGGAGATCCGCGCCTCGAGGTCCGTGTACTGCAGGGTGACGTCGTCGCGCGTGGTGGTCAGGCTGGTCACCTCACCGAGACCGCGGAGTTCGTCGATGGTGCCTTCGAGCCGGTCCGCCGGAACCCGCACCGTGAGCACGCTGCTGATCCCGGGCTGTTCGGTGACGGAGTCGACGCGACCGCCCGAGTCCTCGACGATCGTCACCACCTGCCGTCCGACCGCGATCGGATCGTCGGCGGTGATCATCAGGTGTCCGGTGACGATTTCCTTGCGGTCGGTCGCCTGCGTGTCGGCGGGGGCGGATTCGCGGGTGCCGTCGGCCAGGGACGGCGACGGCGGCATCGACGCGGACGGGGCGCTTCCGGAGTCGGAGCCGGTTCCGCCGCAGCCGGTGGCGAGCAGGGCTATCGCGGTGAGCAGGACCACCAGCAGCCGGTTCATGGCGGCGATCCTAACGAAAGTCGCGGGACTTCCCCGCCGTTCGCAGATCCATCCGCTGCAGCCGGTCCGCGACGACGGTGACCGCGCCCTCCGCGTTCTGCACCCGTCCGCGCACCAGCAGCGCCGGGGCGGTGTGCGCGAGCGTGCGGTATTTCGCCCACAGCCCCACCGAGCAGACGACGTTCACCATGCCGGTCTCGTCCTCGAGATTGAGGAAGGTCACGCCCGCGGCGGTCGCGGGTCGCTGCCGGTGGGTGACCGCGCCCCCGACCAGTACCCGTTTCCCATCGGGGATCTGCAGCAACCGTCCGGCGGGCACGACACCGAGCGCGTCGAGTTGCGGGCGCAGGAACTGCGTCGGATAGCTGTCCGGCGACACACCCGTAGCCCACACGTCCGCCGCGGCGAGTTCGACGTCGCTCATGCCGGGCAGTGCCGGCGCCTGCGTGGATGCCCCGATGCCGGGGAGCCGGTCGGGGCGTTGCCCGGCCGCTGCTCCCGCCGCCCACAGCGCTTCGCGGCGGGTGATCCCGAAACAGGTGAGTGCTCCCCCGGTGGCGAGCGATTCGGCCTGAGCGGTGGTCAGTTCCACCCGGGTCGTCAGGTCCGGGAACGACGTGTACGGCCCGTGCTCGTCGCGTTCGGCGACGATGCGTGCGGCCAGAGCGTCGCCGATATGCCGGACCGCGCCGAGGCCGAGCCGCACCTCCCGGCCCCGGTTCTCGGTGGTGGCGTGGGTGAGGCTCGCGTTGATGTCCGGTCCGTGCACGACCACCCCGTGCCGGCGGGCGTCGGCGACGAGGGACTGCGGGGAGTAGAACCCCATCGGCTGAGCGCGCAGCAGGCCCGCGCAGAATGCCGCCGGGTGATGCAGCTTGAACCAGGCGGAGTAGAACACGAGCGACGCGAAACTCTGCGAATGGCTTTCCGGGAAACCGAAATTCGCGAACGCATGCAATTTCTCGTAGATGCGGTCGGCGACGGCGCCGGTGATGCCGTGTCGCTCGCGCATACCGTCGTAGAGTCTGCCGCGCAACCGTTCCATCTTCTCCGTCGAGCGTTTCGCACCCATCGCGCGGCGCAACTGGTCGGCTTCGGCGGCGGTGAAGCCGGCCGCGTCGACGGCCATCTGCATGAGTTGTTCCTGGAACAACGGCACACCGAGGGTCCGTTTCAGCGACTTCTCCAGGCACGGATGGTCGTAGGTGACGGGTTCGAGTCCGTTGCGGCGCCGAATGTAGGGGTGCACGGATCCGCCCTGGATCGGACCGGGACGGATCAGCGCGACCTCGACCACCAGGTCGTAGAAGTTGCGCGGCTTCAGCCGGGGCAGTGTCGCCATCTGGGCGCGCGACTCCACCTGGAAGACCCCCACGGAGTCTGCGCGGCACAGCATTTCGTAGACGCCACGTTCGGTGAGGTCGAGCTGTGCGAGATCGACGGTGACGCCTTCGTTCTCGGCGACCAGGTCGATCATGTAATGCAGCGCGGAGAGCATGCCGAGGCCGAGCAGGTCGAACTTGACGAGTCCGGCTGCGGCGCAGTCGTCCTTGTCCCACTGCAGCACGCTGCGCCCGGGCATCCGCGCCCATTCGACGGGGCACACGTCGGCGATGGGTCGGTCGCAGATGACCATGCCGCCGGAGTGGATGCCCAGGTGCCGCGGGAGTCCTTCGATCTGCGCGGCGAGTTCGAGCACCGGACGCGGGATGTCTGTGTCGGTCTCGGTGGTGACGCCGTGCCAGCGGCTCACCTGACGGCTCCACGCGTCCTGCTGGCCCTGCGAGTGCCCGAGCGCGCGGGCCATGTCGCGGACGGCGGACTTGCCGCGGTAGGTGATGACGTTGGCGACCTGCGCGGCGTACTCGCGCCCGTACTTGCTGTAGACGTGCTGGATGGCTTCCTCGCGGCGGTCGGATTCGATGTCGATGTCGATGTCCGGGGGCCGTCGCGTTCCGGGGACAGAAAGCGTTCGAAGAGCAGTTCGTTGCGCACCGGGTCGACGTTCGTGATGCCGATGGCGTAGCAGACGGCGGAGTTGGCTGCCGAACCTCTTCCCTGGCACAGGATGTCGTTGTTCTTGCAGAAGGTGACGATGTCGTGCACGACGAGGAAGTAGCCGGGGAAGTCGAGCCGGCCGATGACGTCGAGTTCGTGTTCGAGCTGCCGGTAGGCGGCCGGATTGCGTTCCGGTGGCCCGTAGCGGCGGTGCGCGCCGTCGAAGGTGAGTTTGCGCAGCCAGGTGAATTCGGTGTGACCGGCGGGTACGTCGAACGGCGGCAGATTCGGTGCGATGAGCCGCAGATCGAATGCACATTCGCGGCCGAGTTCCGCGGCGTGGTGCAC
>NZ_JADZGH010000022.1:0-2356 GCF_015865005.1 Rhodococcus sp. CX | reverse complement strand
GAGGCTGTGTTCTCCAAGGGTGCGTTCGAGGCCGCCTATTCGGGGTTCGAGGGCACCGGTGAGGTCGGCGAGTCGCTCGCCGACTGGCTGCGCGAGAGCGGGGTCACCGCGGTCGACGTGGTGGGCATCGCCACCGATCACTGTGTGCGCGCGACCGCACTCGATGCCGTCGAAGCGGGTTTCACCACCCGCGTCCTGTTGCGCTACACCGCGGGTGTGTCCGATGTGACGGTCGAGGCGGCGTTGGAGCGGCTGCGCGCGGCGGGCGTGGAACTGGTCGGTCAGGTCGGCGCACGAACCTGACGGTGGGGACCGATACCCTGACCCGGTGCCCGAACTCCCCGACGTCCCCGAACTCCTCCGGACCGCGGTACACGCGTTGGGGGGCACGGAGCGGCGCAACCAGCTGACGATGGCGTCGGCGGTCGCGCACTGCCTCGACACCGGGGAGCACCTGGCCGTGCAGGCCGGCACCGGTACCGGTAAGTCGCTGGCCTACCTGGTGCCGAGCATCCGCTATGCCGTGCGCACCGGGCGCACGGTGATCGTCTCGACGGCGACGATCGCGCTGCAGCGGCAGCTGGTGGACCGCGACCTGCCGCGCCTGGCCGACGCCCTGCACGAGTCGCTCGGGCGACGCCCACGCTTCGCGATCCTCAAGGGTCGCGGAAACTACCTGTGCCTCAACAAGATCCACACCGGGCTGGCCGAGGAGCCGCCGGTCGGCGAGCAACTGTTCGACGCGTTCGCGCTCTCCCGGATCGGCCGGGAGGTGCGGCGCGTCACCGAATGGTCGTCGAGCACCGAGACCGGCGACCGCGACGACCTGACCCCGGGCGTGTCCGATCAGGCGTGGCGGCAGGTCAGCGTCACCGCCCGCGAATGCCTCGGCAAGGCACGGTGTCCCGTCGGCGAGGACTGCTTCGCGGAGATCGCGCGCGCCGAGGCCTCCCAGGTCGACATCGTCGTCACCAACCACGCGCTGCTCGCGATCGACGCGATCACCGGCATCGCGATCCTGCCCGAGCACGATGCGGTGATCATCGACGAGGCACACGAACTCGTCGACCGGGTGACCGGGGTCGCGACGGCGGAACTGTCCGGCGGCACGATCTCCGCGGCCGCGCGCCGCTGCACCAAGCTCGCCGAGGACGAGGACGTCGACAAGCTCGAGAGCGCCGCCGAGAACTGGGAGATGCTGCTCGAGGAACTTCCGCCCGGCCGGTGGGATGTGTTGCCGGACGGGGCCGCCGCCGCGCTCGCGGCGGTGCGGGACGCCGCGTGGTCGCTGCGCACGGCCGTCGGTCCGGCCAAGCCGGGGATGGACGCCGAGGCCGCCGCGGCACGCACCCAGGCGGTCGCCGAGGTCGACGAGGTGCACGACGGCGCGGTGCGCGTGCTCACCGCGTTCGACGAACCGGACCCGGCGAAACGGCAGGACGTGGTGTGGCTGGCCGCCGACGAGTTCCGCGGTGCGGTGCGCCGCACGGTGCGGATGGCTCCGCTGTCCGTCGGCGGGCTGCTGCGGTCCCGGTTGTTCGGTGAGGCGACGGTCGTGCTCACCTCGGCGACGTTGACGGTCGGCGGCTCGTTCGACGGCCTGGCCGTGAACTGGGGACTGCCCGCGCAGGCGCCGACGCGCAGCGACACCGGCGCGGCCTCCGGCATCGAACCCCCGTCCGACGACGGCGACCTGAAGTGGAACGCCCTGGACGTCGGGTCGCCGTTCGACCACGCCAAGGCCGGCATCATGTACATCGCCAAGCACCTGCCGACCCCGGGACGCGACGGCCTGTCCCCCGCCTACCTCGACGAGATCACCGAGCTGATCACCGCGGCCGGTGGCCGCACGCTCGGGTTGTTCTCGTCGATGCGCGCGGCGAAGGCCGCCACCGAGGCGGTGCGGGAGCGGCTCGCCACCCCGGTGCTGTGCCAGGGCGACGACGCGACCGGTGCCCTCGTCGAACGGTTCGCGGCCGACGAGGCGACATCGCTGTTCGGCACGCTGTCGCTGTGGCAGGGCGTCGACGTGCCGGGGCCGTCCCTGTCGCTGGTGATCATCGACCGCATCCCGTTTCCGCGGCCCGACGACCCGCTGCTCGTGGCGCGGCAGCGCGCCGTCGAATCCCGCGGCGGCAACGGGTTTCTCGCGGTCGCCGGGAACCACGCGGCGCTGCTGCTCGCCCAGGGCGTCGGCCGGCTGCTGCGCAGCACCAGCGACCGCGGGGTCGTCGCAGTCCTCGATCCGCGGCTCGCGACGGCCCGCTACGGCGGTTACCTGCGGGCGTCGCTGCCGTCGTTCTGGGAGACCACCGACCCGGCGATCGTGCGCAAGGCCCTGACCCGGCTCCGGGAC
>NZ_JADZGH010000238.1:8635-15946 GCF_015865005.1 Rhodococcus sp. CX | reverse complement strand
CCGCGGCCGCGGCGAGTGCGCGCACGGCACGGGCGGCGCCGATCGGGGACGGCTCGGTCCCGGACATCTCCCGCAGCGACCGGCCCGGCGTCCACTCGGAGACGACGATGCCGCCCGAGCTGCCGCGGACCACGTCGAGGACGCGGGCCAGACCCGGCGAGCTGATCCGGCCGAGACGCAGCGTGCGGGACAGGATGGCCTGCGGTCCGTCGGGGCCCGTGACGTTCGCGGACTGCTGCTCGGCGTCGACGAACGTCAGCGCCACCTCGCGATCGAGCTTGACATCCTGGGCCTGCCAGAACCGCAGCCCACGGGCACCGCCGTGCGGGGCGAGCAGTCGATAGCGGCCACCGGCGACCGAGGCACCCGGAATGAGCTCTGGTCCACGCATCGGCGCCCGCGGTGCCGAACCGGAGACCCGCAGCGGGGGAAGCTGCGGCGACCCGATCGGGATGACCCCGGTGTCGTAGTTGGGGTCGCGTTTCGGACGGGCGGCGCTCTTCGGCGCGGGGGGCTGGACCCGGTCGGTCGACGGGTTCGGCTTCGCGACACCCTCCGCCGGCGCGGCCTGCGCGTTCTTCGCCGCGACGGACTCGTCCGCCGGTGCAGCGTTCGCCTCCGGGGGGACGGCAGCATCGATCGTGGACTTGCCGGCAGCGTGGTCGTCGCTCACCCTGACTCCTTCTTCTTCGACTCGTCCACCTGGCGCGCGGAAACGGGCACCGCTCGGGCCCGGGAACCGCTGCAACCCGTACCGCGAGGGCCGAACCTGCTGGTGACCAGGGTACGGGAGGTGCTGCTGAGCATCGAGTTCCCCAGGTCGGTCCCGGATGACAGGGATGACTTCTGTGATCGCGTCGTACGGGGAACCGCCGTACGAGAGGTAATCGAGGCGCGGCAGTACGACGGTCTTCTCGGCATCGCTCTCCGGGTAGCGGCGGCGGGGCGCGGCCGGGGGATTCGTCGGCAGCGCCCGGGTCGGGTCCGCCTCGGGGATCTCGGGGACCTCGGGGGCGCCGCGACCGCGCAGCGCCTCGACCTTGCGCCGGACCGCGGCGACGATCGCGAGCACCTCGGGCACCTTGAGCACCCACATCACCGTCAGCGCGACGAGGATCATCAGCACCCCGGTGATTCCCACCCGGACGATCGATCCGATGCCGCCGAAACGCTCGCTCAACGCGTCGAGCTGCAGCAACCGGTCCGCGAGCAGGATCGCCGCAGCGGCCGCGGCGGACGCGATCACCACGTTCCAGACGGTGCGGCCGACGTTCGACATCTGCAGATTGCCGAGCGTCCGATGCAGCAGGAAGCCGCCGATGCACGCGCCGGCCGTGAACGCGATGCCGGTGGCGACACCGAGCAGCAGCACCACGTGCTCGTTGTCGCTCGCCAGGGCCGGTGCGAGAGCCGACAGGACGACCTTGACGGCCGTGATCCCCAGGATGATCCACGTCGGCGTCCACGCCTGCTGGCGCGCGTAGAACACCCGCAGGTGGATCAGGACCAGCGAATACGGGATCAGCGTGAACGCCGACCAGCTCACCGCCTGCCCGAGCAGGTCGGCGTTCCCGGAGCCGAAGCTGCCGTACCCGTACAGGGCGGTGCCGATCTGAGGTCCGGCGATCGTGAAGAACGTGACGATCGGGATCAGCGCGATCATCGTCAGACGCGTCGCGACGGACAGGTCGTCGACGACGGCCGGGGTGTTGTCGTCGGCGGCGTTGCGGCTGAGCCGCGGCATGATCGCGGTCAGCAGCGTCACGCCGAGCACGCCGTACGGCAGCTGCAGCAGGGCCCACGCGTTGTTGTAGATCGCCGGACCGGCCTCGTCGGCACCGGAGGAGATGTGGGTGGCGAAGACCGTTCCCGCCTGGCTGATCAGCACGTACAGCACGATCGCGGCGGCCATGCCGCCGAACTGCCGCAGCCGGTCGTCCAGGCCCCACAACGGCTTCAGGCTGATCTTCTCGCGCCGCAGCGCCGGCACCAGCGACAGTGCCTGGGTGACGACACCGAGCGTGACACCGATGCCGAGCAGAAGCAGCTTCGGATCGCTCATCCGCACCGGATCGAGCGTGATCTCGCCGGGCAGCACGAAGTACAGGACCAGCACCACGAGCACGACGAGGTTGTTGAGCACCGGCGCCCAGGCGCCCGGTTTGAACACCTGCCGCGTGTTCAGGATCGCCGTGAGCAGCGCGGACAGGCCGTAGAACAGGATGGCCGGCAACAGCAGATAGGTCAGTGCCGTCGTCAGCGTGGTCGAGACCTCGCCGTCCGCGTCGAGGAAGAACCGGGTCACCAGGAACGAGGCCGAGGCGGTCGCGAACAACGCGGCGACGGCCAGGACCGTCAGCGACATCGTGAACAGACGACGGACGAAGGCCGCACCGCCGTCCGGGTCCTCCCGTTCCGCGCGGACCAGCACCGGCACGACGATCGAGGTGAGCACGGCGCCCAGCACCAGCTCCGAGATCATGTTCGGGATCTGGTTCGCGACCGTGAACGAACTCGCGACACCCGCACCGAGCAGAGTCAGCAGCAGGACCTGCTTGAAGAACCCGGTGATGCGGCTCATCAGTGTCGCGATCGCGATGGAACCGGATGCGGCGAGCAGGCCGGAGGTCTTCCGTGACTCGGAAACGGCGGACTCGGAGGCGGCGCCGGAATCCTCGGCCTCGGCCGACACGGACCCTGCCGGCACGGCCTCGGTCGACACAGCTCGGGTCGACACGGCCTCTGCCTCGGCCGACGCGCCGCCGGGCATGGGCGCCGCGCGACCGTCGCGGGTCGGGTTCCCGGTCATCGCTTCTCGTACCCTTCGTCGGCTGGATCCGGTTCACCGCGGAACCGGTGCAGGAGTCGCCGCCCTGCAAGGAACAGCAGGAGCGCCCCCGCACAGCCGGTGACGATGGCGAGGATCTGGCCGTACGCATTGGAACGTACCGTCACACTCGTCGGCGTGCCGAGAGACAAACCGGACTCGGTGGTGAGCGCGAACTCCACACCGAGCTTCCGCGAGTCGCTGATCTGCGTGGGCACCGTGAGAGTGCGGCTCCCGCGCGGCGGCAGCTGGGTCGGCCCGATGTCGGTGATCTCCATCTCCGGGGGCGCGTCCACGTGCAACCGCACGGTGATGCCCACGGGCAGATCGTTGCGCGCGACCAAGACTAGGGGACTCTGCTCCGAGGTCAGCGTGTAGACACCGCCGGGTGAGAGGACCGTCACGCCCGCGAACATCCCGTCCACGGCGTCGCTGACGGCCCTCGACCGCGTGTAGGCGGCGTGTTCGGCCGCTCCCGGATCAGGTCCCCGGCGACCGGCCAGGCTCATCGACCGCAGCAGGTCCTCGCGCAGCGGAGCCATGAACATCTGCGGGGTGAGCTGGGCCTGCGGGTCCTCGACCAGCGCGAGTTGCAGCGCGTCGAGTCGCCCGGCCTGTTCGGCAGCGTGCCCCACCACCACGTTCGATGCACCGTCGACGATCGCCTGCTCCGGGTACGACAGCAGCACGGTATCCGGGGCGTTCACGGTCGCCGCCGCGGCCCCGACGACCTGCTCGAACGGACGCGGCACCGCGAGCCCCGCCCGGATGAGGGTCTCGAGCAGCGACAGCATGTCGGTGGCCTCGTCCTCGGTCGGGGTCCACGTCTGCGGCGGCGCGAACAGCACGGAACGGTTCGCCGTGCCGTCCTCCCACCCGTTCGCGTCCGATCCGTTCAGCGCCGGCCACGCCAGCGCGCCCAGCGCGTCCTGCAGGCGAGCGGTCCCCGAATCCTCCCCGAGTTCGTAGCGCGCGGACTCGGGCACGAAGGACGGCGTCGACGGGCGGTCCCCGACGGCGGCGAGCGCCGCGGCGGCCGAGCTGTCGAAGAGTGCGGCGGTGAGTCCGTCCACGCCCGAGACGCGCGTGACGGGCGGTGCGGCCGAGGAGGTGTCGATCCCGCTGTCGGCGAGGAGGGTGGTCACCGGGCCGTCCTGGGCCAGCAGCAGCCCGGCCTTCTCGGTGAGGACACCGGAATCCGGCCACACGACGCCCCGCATCGACGTGACGCCGAGGATGGTGTCGACGATGTCGGCGGGCGCGGTGAGCCCCGCCGCGGCGAGCGTGTCACCCGCGGGCGACGCCGCGGCGACATCGGCCAGCGCGACCGGATCGACCTGGGCGAACGGCACCGCGACGGTGCACGTCGACGATGCGAGGGCGCGCAGCCGGCCCAGCCAGTCGATCGCCGCCTCGGTGCCTGCGCCGTCGCTCGCGTCACCCAGCGGATCGGCCGGGTCGTCGACGACGAGGTAGCCCCGTGTCATGTTCGTCACGGTCACCAGCAGGTCCGGGTCGATCGCCAGGCACAGGGCCCCACGGAGCCGGCCCTGGTCGGCGCCTGCGACCGATTCCGCGGCTCTCAGCAGACCGTCGAGGCGGCCGCCGGACGCGAGGGACGTGGCCAGTTCGTCGTCGACCAACCGCACCGGGTCGGTGACGGATCCCGCCACCCCCGCCGCGAGCCGCGGCTCGTCGGCCAGCGGCCACAGCATCGTCACGACGGCGGGATCGCCCTGCGTCGGAGACACCGGCGGAAGGTCCTCGCCGTCCTCGGGCACCGCGAGGACCGGGAGCAGGAACCGGGCGTCGTCGAGCCGCGCCTCCCCGCCGTACTCGGGGGTGCCGTTGACGTTCACCAACAGCGGATACACGCCGGGCGTGTCGATGCCGAGCGACGGTTCGGCCGCCGAGCGCAGCGGCATCTCCAGGCTGAAGTGTTCTTCCTCGCCCTGTTCGAGCAGGTCGTCGACCGCTTCGAATTCGCCGACCGTGTCGTAGCCGCTCTGGTCGAGGGTGAGGGAGGTGCGCAGTTCGGTCGTATCGGCGACCATCGGTGCGCGCTGCAACCGCACGGCGATGTCCGAGACGTCCCGGTCGCCGATGTTGCGCACGGTCCCGGACACCTTCACCACCGGTTCGCTGCCGTCGGTCACGACGGACGGGGTGACTTCGTCGATGAGCAGTTCCAGGAATCGGGAGGACTCGGTATCGGCGCGCGCGGTCGCTCCGCCGAGCGTCCCGAGGATCACGGTGCCGCCGATCGTCGCGAACACGAGTGCGAGCACGACAAGCACCGCAGCACCGGCCCGGTGCATCATCAGGGTCATCCGAGACGGGCCTCCGGTCCGCCGGTGCCGAACCGCCATGCGGAGGTCATCTCGGCGATCAGTTGATCCGCGACGTCGGCGAGTTTGCGTTCGTCGGCATAGGCGAGCCGCGACCGCAGCTCGGTCAGGGGCACCCACGCGACCTCGGTGACCTCGATGTCCGCGTCGGACAGTTCGCCACCGAGGTAGCGGAGCAGATAGTGATGCACGGTCTTGTGCACGCGGCGGCCTTCGGTGACGAACCAGTAGTCGATACTGCCGAGCTCGGCGAGGACCTTGCCGCGGATGCCCGTCTCCTCGTGGACCTCGCGCATGGCCGTTTCCTCGGCGGTCTCACCCTTCTCGATGTGCCCCTTCGGCAGCGACCACAGCAGCCGGCCGCGCCGGTCGGTCCGGCCGATCAGCGCAGCGCACAGCTGCTCGGGGGGTCCACCGAGCCCGTCGACGACCAGTCCCCCGGCCGACGTCTCGCGCACCGTCCTCAACTGGGGTTTGGCGGGATTCGCCGTGGATTTGACGGGGTTCGCCCCCGAGCGGACGGCTGATCCGCCGCTGCCGCCACGCCGCCGCGAGCTGCGGCGGTTCCGGTTGGCACGTTCGGCGGGCGACACCTTGTCGATAGTAGTTGGCGTGAGGTGGCTGCCGGCCGAACCACGCGTTTGCCCGCCTCGGTAAGGTTCGAAGACGTGAACTCTCCCTCCGCAGATGCCGATCGGCGCACCCGGTTGCTGGCCGGCGCCGATGTCACGCTGCGTGCCCTGTCCGACGTGCTGGCGCCGCTCGGTGAGCGTTTCGCCGCCGCCGGCCACGAGCTGTACCTGGTGGGTGGCAGCGTCCGCGACGCCCTGCTCGGCCGTCTCGGTACCGACCTCGACTTCACCACCGATGCGCATCCCACCCGGGTCCAGGAACTGCTCCACGGATTCGTCGATCACCAGTGGGACACCGGCATCGATTTCGGGACGGTCAGCGCCGTCAAGGGTGTCGAGCAGATCGAGATCACCACGTTCCGGACCGACGCGTACGACCGCGTCTCCCGGCATCCCATCGTCGAGTACGGCACGCGACTCGAGGACGACCTCGTCCGCCGGGACTTCACCGTCAACGCGATGGCGGTGCGCATCGGACCCGACGGCGTCGGGGAATTCGTCGACCCCCTCGGCGGAATGGAGTCGCTGCTCGCCGGGGTCCTGGACACGCCGGCGTTGCCGCAGGACTCGTTCCACGACGATCCGCTGAGGATGCTGCGCGCGGCCCGGTTCGTCTCGCAACTCGGCTTCACCCTCACCGAACGGGTGCACACGGCGATCGAGCAGATGGCCGACGAGATCCTGCGTATCAGCCCCGAGCGGGTGCAGGCCGAACTCGACAAGCTGATTCTCGGCGACTACCCGGTCGACGGCATCGAGTGCATGGTGGAGACCGGACTCGCGGACCGGGTGCTTCCGGAGATCCCCGCGATGAAACTCGAGATCGACGAGCACCACCAGCACAAGGACGTCTACTGGCATTCGCTGACGGTGCTGCGGCAGGCCATCGACCTCGAGGACGGCGACCCGGACCCGGTGCTGCGCTGGGCGGCGCTGCTCCACGACATCGGCAAGCCCGGCACCAAGCGCAACGAGCCGGGAGGCGGGGTCAGCTTCCACCACCACGAGGTGGTCGGCGCGAAGCTCGTGCGCAAGCGCATGAAGGCCCTGAAGTATTCGAAGCAGATGGTCGAGGACGTCGGGCAGCTCGTCTACCTGCACCTGCGGTTCCACGGCTACGGCAAGGGGCAGTGGACGGACTCGGCGGTGCGCCGGTACGTGCACGACGCCGGGCATCTGCTGCCGCGGCTGCACAAGCTGGTGCGCGCGGACTGCACGACACGCAACAAGCGTCGCGCGGCCGCGTTGCAGGCGACCTACGACGACCTCGAGAAGCGGATCGTCGCGCTGGCGGAGAAGGAGGACATGGCCAGAGTCCGTCCCGACCTCGACGGGAACGCGATCATGGAGATCCTCGGGATTCCGTCCGGTCCGCAGGTCGGCAAGGCCTGGAACTACCTCAAGGAACTGCGCCTGGACCGCGGTCCGCTCGGGCCCGACGAGGCGGAGGCCGAGTTGCGGCGGTGGTGGGCGGAGCAGACCGCCGGCTGAGCCGGGCGGTCGC
>NZ_JADZGH010000238.1:0-8625 GCF_015865005.1 Rhodococcus sp. CX | reverse complement strand
TCCGGCCGAGCCGGACAATCGTGACTCCGGCCGAGCCGGACAATCGTGACAGTTCGGGACTGTTTCGGGTACCTCACCCGGTCCCCCCTGATTTCGTGAGCCAGATGTCACGGGGGACTCATCCCTGTTAATGCCCCCGCAACACCGCATCAGCAGCATGGAACGCGGCCGGAATCGGACGGCCTGTTCACTCGAGGGCGGTGCAATGCGGGGCGACATCACGACGGTCAAGACTGCCTGCTCCTACTGCGGTGTCGGCTGCGGCATGGTGCTCGACGTCGAGACCGACGCCGTGACGGGCACACGCCGTGTCCTGAAGGCGTACGGCGACAAGGACCACCCCACCAACTTCGGCCGGCTGTGCACGAAGGGCGCCACCAGCGCCGAGATGCTGGCCGCCGGTGGCCGGCTCGAGACCGCGTACCGCCGCGGCGAACGCGGCGCCGACCCCGTGCCCGTTCCGGTCGCGGCGGCGATCACCGAGACCGCGCGGCGCCTGCGGAGCATCGTCGACACGCACGGCCCCGACGCGGTGTCGCTGTACGTGTCCGGCCAGATGTCCCTCGAGGCGCAGTACCTGGCGAACAAGCTCGCCAAGGGGTTCATCGGCACCAACCGCATCGAATCGAACTCGCGGCTGTGCATGGCCAGTGCCGGCACCGGCTACAAGCAGTCCCTCGGCTCGGACGGTCCGCCCGGTTCGTACGAGGACTTCGACCACGCCGACGTGTTCTTCGTGACCGGCTCGAACATGGCCGACTGCCATCCCATCCTCTTCCTGCGCATGATGGACCGCGCCAAGGCCGGCGCGAAGCTCATCGTCGTCGATCCGCGGCGCAGTGCGACCGCGGAGAAGGCGGATCTGTTCCTGCAGATCAAGCCGGGCACCGACCTGGCTCTCCTCAACGGGTTGCTGCACCTGATCGTCGAGAACGGGCACGTCGACGAGCAGTTCGTCGCCGAGTTCACCGACGGCTGGGACGCGATGCCCGATTTCCTCGCCGACTACCCGCCCGCGACGGTCTCGCAGATCACCGGGATCCCCGAGGCGGATCTGCGCACCGCCGCGCAGTGGATCGGAGAGGCCGGCAACTGGATGAGTTGCTGGACCATGGGGCTGAACCAGAGCACTCACGGCACCTGGAACACCAACGCCATCTGCAACCTGCACCTCGCGACGGGCGCGATCTGCCGGACCGGCAGCGGCCCGTTCTCGCTGACCGGCCAGCCGAATGCCATGGGCGGACGCGAGATGGGCTACATGGGGCCGGGTCTTCCGGGGCAGCGAACCGTGCTCGCGGAGGCCGATCGGGAGTTCGTCGAGGATGTCTGGAACGTTCCGCGCGGCACGCTGAGCACCACCGTCGGTGGCGGCACCGTGGACATGTTCGAGAAGATGGCGGCCGGTGAGATCAAGGCGTGCTGGATCATCTGCACCAATCCCGTTGCCAGCGTCGCGAACCGGAAAACCGTTCTCGAGGGTCTCGAGAAAGCCGAACTGGTCGTCACACAGGACGTGTTCCTCGAAACCGAGACCAACGCGTATGCCGACCTCCTGCTTCCCGGTGCCCTGTGGGCCGAATCCGAGTACGTCGCGGTGAACTCGGAACGGAACCTGACCCTCCTGCAGCAGGCCGTCGATCCGGTCGGCGAGGCCATGCCGGACTGGGAGATCATCGCGCGGGTCGCGTGCGAGATGGGTTACGCCGAGGCTTTCACGTACTCGAGTGCCGAGGAGATCTTCGAGGAACTCAAGGCCTTCTGGAATCCGCGCACCGGGTACGACCTGCGCGGCGTCACCTACGAGCAGCTGCGCAACACGCCCGTGCAGTGGCCCTGCCCGCCGAACGCCGACAGCGACCGCAACCCCATCCGCTATCTCAACGACGGGAACAGCCGATCGCTGGTCGTCCGGGAGGACGGCTCGGTGCCGCGCCTGGCGTTCGCGACCGACAACGGGCGGGCGGTGTTCTTCCCGCGCCCGCACATGCTGCCCGCCGAGATGCCCGACGACGACTACCCCGTCGTCCTGAACACCGGGCGTGTGCAGCACCAATGGCACACCTTGACCAAGACCGGGAAGGTCGCCAAGCTCGAGAAGCTGAATCCGAATCCGTTCGTCGAGATCAATCCCGTTGATGCGCAGCAGTATTCGATCGTCGACGGCGATCGGGTGGAGATCGCGTCGCGTCGCGGCCGGGCCGTACTGCCCGCCGTGGTCACCGACCGGGTGCTGCCCGGTACGGTGTTCGCGCCGTTCCACTGGAACGACATCTACGGCGAATACCTCGCGATCAACGCGGTGACCAACGACGCGATCGACCAGGCCTCGCAGCAACCCGAGTTCAAGGTGTGCGCGGTGTCGCTGACGAAGGTCGCCTCGGCTCCCGAACCGGAGAAGCCCGAGGTGCAGACGGCACCGGCCGTGGATCGTCTCGCCGCGGCCCTCGGAATCGACGAACAGGCCGTACCGGTCTTCGACGGCAACGAGCAGCTCTATCTGGCCGGGCTGCTCGCCGGACTGCGCAACGCGCCGGCCGAGGTGGTGCCGGTGCTTCCGGAGTCCGCGCCGTTCCCGGCCGCCAAGCGGGTGTGGCTCGACGGGCTGCTCGCGGGCCTGTTCTCGCACGCTCCCGTCGCGGTGCGGTACTCGAATTCCACGGTGCTGGAGGAAGATTCGTCCTCCGCGATCGTCGTCGCCTGGGCCTCGCAGACGGGCAATGCCGAGGAGTTCGCGCAGCTGTGCGTGGACCGTCTCCGGGCGGCCGGCCGGGCCGTGACCCTGATGGGGATGAACGACATGGACGTCGCCTCGCTCGCAGAGATCGAGGATCTGCTCGTCATCACCAGCACGTTCGGCGACGGTGACGCGCCGGACAACGGAAGCGCGTTCTGGAAGGCGCTGAGCCGGGAGGACGCGCCGAAGCTTCCCGGAACACGTTATGCGGTGCTCGCTTTCGGTGATTCCAACTACGACGACTTCTGCGGGCACGGTCGCCGGATCGACGAGCGGCTCGCCGAACTCGACGCGACCCGGCTGACCGAGCGCGTGGACTGCGAACCCGACTACCAGGACGCCGCTTTCGCGTGGCTCAACGGCGTCGAGGAGATGTTCCGGGGAACAGGGACGTCGGGAAGCATCTCGGGCGGCGCGCCGGTCGCGGTGCGCGAACCCGTGTTCACCCGCAAGTCCCCGCTCGTGACCCGGCTGATCCGCAACGTGCCGCTCAGCGGTCCGGGATCGTCGAAGGACGTGCGGCAGTTCGGATTCGAACTCTACGACCCGGCATTCGAATACGAGGCCGGTGACGCCCTCGGCGTGATGCCGACGAACGGCCCGGGCACGGTCGACGAGTGGCTTCAGGTGACCGCGCTCGACCCGGAATCGCCGATCGAACTCGGCGACATGCCGACGATCCCGTTGCGCGAGGCCGCCACCCGATTCCTCGACATCACCCGCGTGACGAAGGACCTTCTGCGTTTCGTCCAGAAGCAGAGCGACAGTGCGGAACTGGGCAAGCTGCTCCGTCCCGGCAACAAGATCGAACTGCAGCAGTGGCTGTACGGCAAGCAGGCGATGGACGTGATCTCGGAGTTCCCCTTCAAGGCCCCGATCGAGGAGTGGATGCCCATCCTCACCCGGCTGCAGCCGCGCATGTACTCGATCTCGTCGAGTCCCAAGACCGATCCTCGCGAGGTCCAACTGACCGTCTCGGTGGTGCGGTACGCATACGAAGGGCACGAACGCGCCGGTGTGTGCTCGAGTTTCCTCGCCGACCACAGCAAGGGCGTCGACATCCCGATCTTCGTGCAGCGCAGCCCGCATTTCCGTCCGCCCCCCGCCTCGGACACCCCGATGATCATGGTCGGGCCGGGAACCGGCATCGCCCCGTTCCGCGCGTTCCTGCACGACCGGCGCGAACTCGGGCACACCGGCGCGAACTGGCTGTTCTTCGGCGACCAGCGCTCGGACACCGACTACCTGTACCGCGACGAGATCGAATCGATGCACTCCGACGGTTTCCTGACGAACCTCGATCTGGCCTTCTCCCGCGATCAGCGGCAGAAGGTGTACGTGCAGGACCGCATGCGGGAGCACGGTGCCCGGTTGTGGAAGTGGCTGCAGGACGGCGCGCACTTCTACGTGTGCGGTGACGCGAGCCGCATGGCCAAGGACGTGGACGCGACGCTGCGCGAGGTCGTGCAGACCCACGGCCGTCTCGACGCCGATGCCGCCGACGCGTTCGTCGACAAGCTGGCCTCCGAGAAGCGCTACGTCCGCGACGTGTACTGAGCGGAATCCACCGTGGTCGCATCCACGGGTATATCCTCTGATCCGTGACGTATATGCGGATCAATGAGCTCGTGTTTCGGGCAGGTGCGGATCGGAGTCGACGGTGACGGCTCTCCGGATCCGCGATGCCGCGGCGCTGCTCGGGGTCAGCGACGACACCGTCCGCCGCTGGATCGACCAGGGTGTGCTCGAGGCGAGCAGGGACGAATCCGGGCGCAAGGTCGTCGACGGCAAGGTCCTGGCCGAATTCGTGCGGCATCAGGCGGACGCCGCCCCGGATCTGCTCGGCGTCGGCAGTTCGGCCCGCAACCGGTTCGTCGGCATCGTCACCCGCGTCGTCGCGGACACGGTCATGGCCCAGGTCGAGATGCAGTGCGGCCCGCACCGCGTCGTCTCGCTCATGAGCACCGAAGCGGTGAACGAACTCGGCCTCGAACCGGGCAGCATCGGGGTGGCCGTCGTCAAGGCGACCACCGTCATCGTCGAAACCCCCGGAGGGATGTCGTGAGGCGCGCGAGAATCGTTGCCGCCCTGATCGGTACCGTGCTGACACTGGCTGCGTGCGGCACGAGTGACGACTCGGCGTCGGAGACGACCGCATCCACCCCGGAGAGCGCCGAGACGATCACGGTGTTCGCCGCGGCCTCGCTGAAGGCGACATTCACCCAACTCGGCACACAGTTCGAAAGCGCCCACCCGGGCAGCACCGTCGAATTCAACTTCGCGGGATCGTCCGATCTCGTCGCGCAGATCACCCAGGGCGCACCCGCCGACGTGTTCGCCTCCGCCGACACCGCGAACATGGACAAGGCGGCCGAAGCCGGTGTGGTCTCGGGGGACCCGGTGAACTTCGCGACCAACACCCTCACCATCGTCACCGAACCCGGAAACCCCCAGGGCATCACGTCGTTCGCGGATCTGACCCGCCCGGGCCTGAAGGTCGTCGTGTGTGCACCGCAGGTACCGTGCGGCACTGCGACGAGCAGGATCGAAACCCAGACAGGGGTCGACATCCAACCGGTCAGCGAGGAATCGTCGGTGACCGACGTGCTCGGCAAGGTGACCTCCGGTCAGGCCGACGCCGGACTCGTCTACGTCACCGACGCCACGAACGCCGGCGACAAGGTCACCGCGGTGCCGTTCCCGGAATCCGCCGACGCCGTGAACACCTACCCGATCGCGCTGCTCGAGGAATCGCAGAATCCGCAGCTGGCGTCGAAGTTCCTCGAGTTCGTCACCGGCGACGACGCGCGGACGGTCTTCGCGGAAGCCGGTTTCGGAGCGCCGTGACCTCGAGGCCGGAAAGCCGGGCGGGCCTGCCGGGGTGGATCTACCTGCCGGCGGCCGTCGGGGGCGTGTTCGTCATCCTGCCACTGGTGTCGATGGTGCTGACCGTCGACTGGTCGCGGTTCCCCGAACTCGTCACCTCCGAGGCGTCGCTACAGGCGCTGGCGCTCAGTCTGCGCACCGCGACCGCCAGCACCGTTCTGTGTGTCCTGTTCGGGGTTCCGATGGCAGCGGTCCTGGCGCGCAGCACGTTTCGGATCATCCCGGTCCTGCGGTCGCTGGTGTTGCTGCCGCTCGTGCTGCCGCCGGTCGTCGGCGGTATCGCCCTGCTCTACACGTTCGGCCGTCGTGGGCTGCTCGGCGAATACTTCGAGGCGTTCGGTCTCCGGATCGCGTTCTCCACCACCGCCGTCGTGCTCGCCCAGACGTTCGTCGCTCTCCCGTTCCTCGTAATGAGCCTCGAAGGTGCCCTGCGTACCGCGGGCCGTCGCTACGAGGCCGTCGCCGCGACCCTGGGTGCGCGACCCACCACCGTGTTCCGGCGCGTCACCCTGCCACTCGTGCTCCCGGGCCTCGTGTCCGGCGCGGTCCTCGCGTTCGCTCGCGCGCTCGGCGAGTTCGGTGCGACCATCACGTTCGCGGGCAGCCTGCAGGGTGTCACCCGCACCCTGCCGCTGGAGATCTACCTGCAGCGCGAGACCGATCCTGATGCGGCGGTGGCCCTCTCGCTGCTGCTCGTGCTCGTCGCGGTCGCGATCGTGGTCGCCGCGCGGGGACGACGCATCGCAGGTGCACTGTGAGCGCCCTGCACCTCGAGGCCCGGATCGCGGCGCGCAACGTCGGCCTGAGCGTCGACGTCGAATCCGGTTGTGTACTCGCGGTTCTCGGACCCAACGGTGCCGGGAAATCGACGCTGCTGAACCTGGTTGCCGGGTTGTTGCGCCCCGACACCGGGCGCATCACCCTCGGCGACCGCGTCCTCACCGACACCGAAGCCGGCGTCGACGTGCCGCCGCACCGCAGGTCCGTGGCCATGTTGGCGCAGGAACCGTTGCTGTTCCCCCATCTCACGGCGATCGCGAACGTGGCCTTCGCGCCGCGCAGCACCGGCACGCGCCGGCGGCGGGCCCACCGCGAGGCGATGCGCTGGCTCGGGGCCGTCGATGCCACGGAGTTCGCGGATCGCCGGCCGCGCGAGTTGTCGGGCGGTCAGGCCCAGCGCGTCGCGATCGCCCGTGCACTCGCTGCACAGCCGCACCTGCTGATGCTCGACGAACCGATGTCGGCGCTCGACGTCACCGCCGCTCCCGCGATCCGCTCGTTGTTGCGGCGCATCCTGCGCGACCAGGACCGCACCGCACTCGTGGTCACCCACGACCCGCTCGACGTGCTGGCGCTGGCCGACCGGGTCGCGGTGATCGACGGTGGTCGCGTCGTCGAAACAGGTTCGGTGCGTGAGGTTCTCACCCGTCCCCGGAGCGCGTTCGCGGCGCGCATCGCCGGTGTCAACCTGGTCGCGGGCACCGTCACAGCCGACGGTCTCGACACCGAGTTCGGTCCCGTCCACGGCACCGTCGACGAGGGGTGCCGGCCCGGCGACCGCGCGGTCGCGGTGTTCTCACCCGTCGCGGTGGCGGTGTATGCCGAGGAACCGCACGGAAGTCCCCGCAACAGTTTCCGGGTCACCGTCGGTGATCTCGAGGCGCGCGGAGCCACGGTGCTGGTCCGTGCCGCCGGCACCGGTCTCGCCGCCGAGATCACCGCCGCCGCGGTCGCGGACCTGGCCCTCGAACCCGGTGCTCAGGTGTGGTTCGTCGTCAAAGCCACCGAGATCGGCATTCACCGCTCCGCGTGACGACGCTTCCCGTCACCCGCCGACGTGGGCGCGCATGAGGTAGACGTTGTAGCTGTCCCACTCCGACATCGTGAAGTACAGGTCGTCACCGCTCGACCACGGGTGGATGAATCCGCCGTAGGCCTTCGGGTAGTCGGAGGTGCGGACCAACACGGACGGGTCGGACCACTCCCCCTGCGCGACGGTGGCCTGGCGCAGCACGATGCTTCCCGCGACCGGGTCGAGGTAGCTCATCTGCCAGCGGTCGTGCTCGTCGTCGTAACGCACCGACAGTTCGGACGCGACGCCCGCGAACAGCGGCGTCGCGACATGTTCTGCAGCAGGCATCCATTCGCCGGCGACCCAGTACTGGTACGCGGTCGGGTTCAGGACCTCGGCGGTGGGAACCCGGGCGAGCCCGACGGTGCCGATGCGCCCGTTGGGGGTACCGAACATGTAGACGTGATCGCCCTGCGGCACCATCGTCGCGACCTGGAACCGGCCGACGCCGAAGAAGTTGTCCCACCGGGCGTGCTGGTCCTTCGTCCACGTCTGCCCGTGGTCGTCGGACCAGGCGATGCCGCCCAGGTTCGTGTACCACATGCCGGGGATCTTGCTCCACCGCCGCACGGACATGTAGCTGAGGTACTGCCGGTCACCGATGGCGAATCCCGACGTGGGGATGACGGTGGTCTCGTAGTTGTGCACGTGCCGCGAATCGAGGATCTCGGCGGCGTGGCAGGGGCTGTCCTGGACCATCGAATCGATGGTCATGCCGTCGGACAGGTCGGTGTCGGTGCTGAAGGCGAGGACGTTGCTGCGCCAGTCACCGCCCGCACCACCCGGGGGCTCCCATTCGTGGCCGAAGGTGTCGCCGAACGCGACGGCCACCTCACCGGGCGCCGATTCCCAGAAGATCCCGAGATCGGTGCCGTCGACCTGCCAGCGCGAGTCGGTGCGGTTCTCGGAGCCGTGACCGGTCAACTGCGACACCAGGGAAACCTCGCCCACTTCGGGTGCGTTCAGGCGTGCGACGGCCGCCCCGGGCTCGACCGGCGGGGCGACCGGATCCGGCGCCGGCTGCGGCGGCGGCGCCTCGCCACCGGGAACCGGGACGGGGATCGTCTCGGGCTGCGGATCGATCTCGATGCGCGGGAGGAAGGAGGACCCGCTGCTGGATCCGCTCGAGCGGCTCGAGCGGATCCAGCAG
>NZ_JADZGH010000237.1:0-25816 GCF_015865005.1 Rhodococcus sp. CX | reverse complement strand
GTGTCCTCGGTGAGGAAGGGCACCACCTCCCAGCCGGGCCGGACGTTGATCGCGTACAGCATCGCGGCATCGATCAGCACCGCCACGACGTAACCCACGCGGCGAGCCGCGGCCGACCTGCTGCGATCGGATGTTTCGGATGTCGCGCCCACCGAACCCCCTACCGCACCCACCGAACCCCCTACCCGGACACCACCTGGGACGTCCCGCCGTTATCCCACAGTGCGCCTCCGTTCCACCGAAGGCAACAGGTGGTATCCACGGTCGTGACCAGGAAGACCCGACACCGAGAGCACCCGGCGAGGAAACGGCATCGTCCTCCGAGCGGGGCGGCTCCGCCACCGGCGCGGTACGTCGAGGATCCGACGCTGCCCCCGGCCTGGCTCGTCGACATCGACGGCACTCTCGCGCACATGAGCGACCGCAGTCCCTATCACTGGCACCGGGTGGGTGAGGACACCGTCTCCCCCGCCGTCGAGGCCGCGGTCAGAGCGTTCGCCGCCGCGCCCGACGGGTTCGCCGTCGTGCTGCTCTCGGGCCGCGACGGCGTCTGCCGTCCCGAGACCGAGGAGTGGCTCGCCCGGCACGAGATCCCGTACGACGAGCTGTACATGCGCGCGGCCGGTGACAATCGCAAGGATTCGATCGTCAAGGCCGAGTTGTTCGACGCCCACATCCGGCACCGCTACCGCATCGTCGCGGTCCTCGACGATCGCGATCAGGTGGTGCGCATGTGGCGGCGGATGGGCCTGGTGTGTTTTCAGGTCGCCGAGGGCAACTTCTGAACCGGCGCACCGTCGGTCAGGTCTCGCACCTGCGCGTAGCGCTCCCGCACGTGCGGAGTCGGGTCGGCTTCGAAACGCCGGACCGCACCCGGCTCCCCGACCGGAGGCTCGTCACCGCCGCGCAGCGTCCAGGCGGCCTGCCGCGCCGCGCCGCGCGCGACGTACTCACCCGGTTCGGGGACGTCGACGGGCATACCGAGGACGGCGGGGGCGAGTTCACACAGTGCCCGCGAGCGGGCTCCACCCCCGATCAGCAGCACCCGGCGCACGTGCGTGCCCTGCGCGACGATGTGGTCGATGCCCTCGGCGAGCGAGCAGAGCAGACCTTCGACGGCGGCACGCGCGAGATGCGCCGGGGTCGCGGTGGCCAGGTTCAGTCCGTGCAGGGCGCCGGTGGCGTCGGGCCGGTTCGGGGTCCGCTCCCCCTCGAGGTACGGGACCAGCACCAGGCCGCCGCTGCCCGGTGGGGCCGACAGTGCCAGGCGGGAGAGTTCGGCGTGGTCGACGCCGAGCATCGTCGCCGTGGCGTCGAGAACTCGGGCACCGTTGAGCGTGCACACCAACGGCAGGTGCCGCCCGGTCGCATCGGCGAAGCCCGCGACGTAACCGTCGGCGTCCCGCGCGGGTGTCGGCGAGACGGCGGACACCACCCCCGAGGTGCCGATCGAGACGACGACGTCGCCCTCACGGACATCGAGCGCCAGGGCCGCGGCGGCGTTGTCACCGGCGCCCGGGCCGAGTACCGCGCCCGACGGGGTCCGCCCCACTTGCTCGGCCGGCCCGGCGACCCGCGGGAGAACCGGAGGACGGCGGCGCAGCGCCAGTTCGAGCAGATCGCGGCGGTAGGTGTCGGTTGCCGCGTCGAAATATCCGGTGCCGCTGGCGTCGCTACGGTCGGTGACCAGAGCGTCGAGGGTCCGGTCGGTGCGCAGTGTCCAGGTGAGCCAGTCGTGCGGCAGGCACAGGGCAGCGGTGCGCCGTGCGTTGCCGGGTTCGTGGTCGGCGAGCCACCGCGCCTTCGCAACGGTGATCGCGGCGAGCGGAACCACGCCGACGGCGTCGGCCCACGTCGCGACGCCACCCAGTTCATCGACGAGATCCTGTGCAGCAGAAGATGATCGGGTGTCGTTCCACAGCAGCGCATCGCGCACGACGGCACCCTCGACGTCGAGGCACACCATGCCGTGCTGCTGCGCACCGACCGCGACGGCCGCGACGTCGTCGAGCCCCCCGGCCTCGGCACACGCCAGCTCGTAGGCCGACCGCCACGCCACCGGATCCACTTCGGTGCCGGACGGATGCGCCGCGCGGCCCTCGCGCACGACGGCACCGGTCTCGGCGTCGCACACGACGACCTTGCAGGACTGCGTGGAGGAGTCGACTCCGGCGACGAGCACGGACGGGCCGACCCCCTCGACGGGGGTCACGCGACGCCCTCCTGCGCGGCGTCCCGCTCGGCACGGGTGGGCAGGTCGGCTCCGGCACGCGCGACAGTCAGCGCCGACGTCCACGCCGCCGTCCCGAGCACGTCGCGCAGGTCGTCGACCGTGATGGCACGCAACGCGTCCCGCCGGTCGGCACCGAGCAGGCCGCGGGTCCACAGTCCGTCGAGCAGTCCGGCGGTGAACGCATCGCCGGCACCGACGGTATCGGCCACCTCGACCTGTACCGCCGGGACCTCGACGACACCAGCCGCGCACACCGCCACGGCGCCTTCCGCGCCGCGGGTGACGACGACGATCGCCGGTCCGCGCGAGAGCCAGTCGCGTGCGGTGTCGAGTGGGTCGCGGTCGGGCGCGAACCACGCGAGGTCCTCGTCGCTGGCCTTGACGACGTCGGCGAGCGCGACGAGGCGTTCGATGCGGGCCCGGCCCCGGGCGACATCGGAGATCAGCGCCGGCCGGATGTTCGGGTCGAAACTCACCGTGGATGCGCTCGACTGCTGCGCAACCAGTTCCGCGACGAGGTCGCAGCCCGGTTCCAGCACGACGGCGATGGACCCGGTGTGCACGAGGACGGCGTCGACCGTGGGCGGGGGTTCGACGGGATCCCAGGCGATGTCGAATTCGTAGTGGGCGGCGCCTCGGTCGTCGATCGTGGCCTGTGCGGTGGCGGTGCGTTCGGCGGCGGCACTGCCCGGGGTCAGGCTCACGCCGGATCCGGCAAGGTGGTCGATGATGCGGGTGCCCCGCGGATCGTCCGCGACCCGCGTCGTGAACCGCACCGCCCGGCCGAGACGTCCGAGTCCCACCGCGACGTTGAGCGGGCTTCCACCCACGTGTTCGACGGGTTCCTTCCCGTCCCGCTGCACGATGTCGACGAGCGCTTCTCCGACCACCAGCGCGTGCCCGTTCATCGGTGTTCTCCCGCAAGCACTTCCAGCGTGGCCCGTGCACCGTCGCGGTGCAGGGTGTCGAGCGCCCCGGTGTAGGCGTCGACGAACCGGCGGTTGCCGGCGAGATCGCCGAACACCTCGGTGTTCTCGACGAACGCGGTGGGGTGCGACCGTTGCCGGCGCGCGAGGGGAACGAGCGTGTCGGCGAGCCGGTCGACCACCTCGATGGGTTGCCCGTGTTCGTCGACGCCCTCGGCGTAGCGGGCCCACGACGCGACGATGGCGGCGGACAGTCGCACGGGACCTCCCGCGGCCAGGTTCTCCCGAATCACCGGCACCAGCCATTTGGGGATCCGGTCGGACGATTCGGCACACAGCCGGGCGACGGTGTCGCGGATCTCGGGGTTGGCGAATCGTTCGATGAGCGTGCGCTTGTAGTCGTCGAGATCGATACCCGGCACCGGTTTCAGTGTGGGTGTGGCCTCGCGGTCCATGTAGTCGCGGAGGAATCCGGCGATGAGCGGGTCCTGCGCGGCGTCGTGGACGAGCCGGTATCCCATCAGATACCCGAAATAGCCGAGCCCCTGGTGACCGGCGTTGAGCAGGCGCAGTTTCATCAGTTCGTAGGGCGCGACGTCGTCGACGACCTGCACCCCTGCCTTCTCGAAGGGGGGCCGGCCGTCCGCGAAATCCTCCTCGAGGACCCACGCGGCGAACGGTTCGGCGGCGACCGGCCAGCGGTCCTGCACGTCGAAGCGTTCGGACAGCGCCGTCACGACCTCGTCGGTCGTGACGGGGGTGATCCGGTCGACCATCGAGTTCGGAAACCGGACGTTGTCGGAGATCCACTGTGCCAGTTCGGGATCGACGAGCCGGGCGTAGGCGGTGAACACCCGCCGGGCGACGTCGCCGTTGCCTTCGATGTTGTCGCAGGACATCACCGTCGGCGCCCGCAGTCCACGGGCACGCCGACGGGCGAGAGCCTCGGTGACGAGCCCGAACACGGTGGCCGGCGGCTCGCCGGAGTCGAGGTCGCGCCGGACCGCGGGATCGTCGGCGTCGAATTCCCCGGTGTGGTGCCGAATGTTGTAGCCGCCCTCGGTGATGGTCAGCGAGACGATCCGCGTGGTCGGCGCCGCGAGGAGTTCGACGACGGCCTCGGGATCGTCGGGGGCGTAACGGTAGTCGACGATCGATCCGATCACCCGCGGCTCCCATCTGCCGTCCGGGTGCGTGAGGACGAGAGTGTAGAGACCGTCCTGCTCGTCGAGGGCCTCCTGCATCCGGCGGTCGCGCGGCATCACCCCGACGCCGCAGATGCCCCAGTCCTGCGCGAGCCCCTGCTCGAGGAGCCGGTCGACGTACATGGCCTGGTGGGCGCGGTGGAAGCCGCCGACACCGAAGTGCACGATGCCGACGGTGACGTCCTCGCGGCGATAACTCGGTACGGGTACCTGCAGGTGGGGCAGTGTCTGCCGGCTCACGCGCATGGTGGTCATTCCTCTCCGGGCCGATCGGTCACGTCGACGACGGCCTTGATGTTCCCGGGCGTCCGGTCGGATTCGAGCGCCTCGGCGGTCTTGTCGAGCGAGAACCGCGCGGTGACCATGGTGTCGAGATCCACCCGTCCCGACTCGACGAGGGCGAGCGCCGTCGGCCACGTGTTCGCATAGCGGAACACGCCGGTGAGGACGAGTTCGCGGTTCTGAATGATCTGCACCGGAAGCGTCATCGTCTCCGCGCCGGCGCCGACGAGTACGACGGTGCCTCCGGGACGGACCGCCCGGATCCCGGAGTCCACCGCGCTCGGAGCGCCGGAGGCGTCGATGTAGCTGTCCACCTGCAGGCTCGCCGGGTCGTCCACGCGCGGGTCGAGTGCGCGGGTGGCACCGTACGACAGTGCGCTCGTGCGGCGTCGTTCGTCGAGGTCGGTCACCACGATCTCGAGCGCACCGAATGCCCGGGCGACCTGGGCGACGACGATGCCGACCGGTCCGGCCCCGGTGACCAGGACGCGCGATCCGGCCGTGATCCGGGCCTTGCGCACGGCGGCGATGCCGACGGACAGCGGTTCGCACAGGGCCGCGGCGTCGTCCGAGACGGCCGCCGGCACGGGGTGCGCGAAGGCGGCGCCGATGGTGACGTACTCGCACAGCGCCCCGTCGACGGGCGGGGTGGCGAAGAACCGCATGTGCGGGCACAGGTTGTAGTCGCCGCGCCGGGTCTCCTCGGTGAGCGGATCGGGGCGTTGCGGTTCGATCGACACCCGCTCTCCGATCCGGTGCGCGGGCACACCCTTGCCCACGGCGACGACGACCCCGGCGGCTTCGTGCCCCAGGACGAGGGGGCCGGTGACGACGAACTCGCCGATTCGCCCTTCCCGGTAGTAGTGCGTGTCCGATCCGCACACCCCGACCGTGGTGACCCGGACGAGGACGTCCCCGGGGTCGGGAGCGGGTACGGGTCGCTCCTGCATCTCGATTCGGCCCGATTCCACGAGAACCGCGGCGCGCATGGTTCGGGGGATCGAAGCGACGACTGTTGTGTAGGTCACACTGCGATGCTAGCGTAGTGAGCAAATGAACGCACCTATGAGCAAATGCTCACAAGTCAAGGAGAGCGTGTGACCACGCCCGGCACGACCACCACCGCAGAGAAGGACACCTCGGCGACACCCGAGGACCTGCGCCTCGCCGTGCGCGCCGCGACGCTCTACTACCTCGACGGACTCACCCAGGCCGAGGTCGCGCAACGCCTCGGGGTCTCCCGGCCCACCGCGGGCCGCCTGGTGGCCCGGGCCCGAGCCCAGGGAATCGTCCGCATCGAGGTCGCCGTGCCGCCGTCCCTGCGCGACGACCTGCACGCCGACCTCGAACGCGCCCTCGAGGAGCGGTACGGCCTCACCGAGGCCGTGGTGGTCGGCGCCCGCGTCGACGACACCGGCCCGGTCGAGGACTCCGCGAGCTTCGCCGCACTCGGGCGTGCCGCCGCAGCTCTGCTCACCCGCCGCATCCGCCCGACCGATACCCTCGGGTTCACGTGGGGACCGGAAACCGTCGCCGTCGCGCAGGCCCTGCCCTCCGGTGTCGCCGCATGCGCGCGGATCGTCCAGCTCGACGGCTCGGCCTCCGCGAGCACCTACCAGACGGGCACCGAGTTCGTCCTCGGCCGGTGCGCGGAACAGCTCCGGGCACAACCGCTTCGGCTTCCCACTCCCCTCTACGCCGACGCGGCGACCGTGGCGTCGATGCGCGCCGACTCGCTCATCTCCCGCACCCTGGAAATCGGCCGCAGCGCCGACATGATGATCTACGGGGTCGGCGCCGTCTCCACGGCCACCACCCTGTTCGAGGGCAGTTTCCTCGACACCACCGTGCTCGACGAACTCGACAGCCTCGGCGCCGTCGGGGAGATCGGCGGCCGGTTCTTCCACACCGACGGCACCCCCGTCCGCGGCGACCTCGAGGCACGTACGATGTCCGTTCCGCTCGAAGATGTAAGAGACTGCACCACAACGATTCTCGTCACCGGAGGGCAATCGAAGCACCGCGCCGTCCTCGGCGCGCTCCGCGGTGGGCTCGCCACGATGCTCGTGTGCGACATCGCCTGCGCCCAGTACCTGCTCGGTACGGATCGGGCACCCGAGACCGCCTCCGTGCACGACGAGGCAGCACCCTTCGCCGACGGATGAACAGCACCCGTCGCCGACGGACGAACAGCACCGAAACGAGGTAGTCCATCGTGCCTACAGCAAGAAGATCCACCCGCGCGGCCGTCGCGGGCGCCGCAACCCTGTGCCTCGCGCTCAGCGGGTGCGCCGGCGCCGGATCCCTCGGCACATCCGGCCGGACCGTCACCATCGCGATGGTGTCGAACTCCCAGATGCAGGACGCACAGCAACTCGCGTCGCAGTTCGAAGCCGAGAATCCCGAGATCGACCTGAAATTCGTCACCCTCTCCGAGAACCAGGCCCGCGCCAAGATCACCGCCTCCACGGCGATGGGCGGGGGCGAGTTCGACGTCGTGATGATCAGCAACTACGAGACGCCCCAGTGGGCGGAGTATGGGTGGCTGACGAACCTGTCGCCGTACATCGAGCAGACCGAGGGCTACGACGCGGACGACATCATCCCCTCGCTGCGGGAAGCACTGTCGTACGAAGGCGATCTGTATTCGGTGCCGTTCTACGGCGAATCGTCGTTCCTCATGTACCGCAAGGATCTGTTCGAGGAAGCCGGAATCACGCTGTCCGATCCCCCGACCTGGACCGAGGTCGCCGACGCCGCCGCGCGACTCGACAGCCCGGACGTGAACGGGATCTGTCTACGCGGCAAGCCCGGCTGGGGCGAACTGCTCGCGCCGCTCGACACCGTCGTCAACACGTTCGGCGGCCGGTGGTTCGACGAGAACTGGAACGCGCAGCTGAACAGTCCCGAGTTCCGCGAGGCCGTGCAGTTCTACGTCGATCTCGTCCGCGAGTACGGCCAGCCCGGCGCTGCCACGAGCGGATTCAGCGAGTGCGCAACGCAACTCGCCCAGGGCCGGGTCGCCATGTGGTACGACTCGACGTCCGCGGTGTCGACGCTCGAGGATCCCGCGTCGAGCAACGTCGTGGGGAAGATCGGGTACGCGGCGGCTCCGGTGCGGGAGAAGGACCCCTCCGGCTGGTTGTACACGTGGTCGCTCGGCATCCCCGCGAGCAGTGAACACACCGACGACGCGTGGAAGTTCATCTCGTGGATGACCGACCGGGACTACCTGCGCACCGTCGGCGAGCAACTCGGCTGGGAACGGGTTCCGCCGGGCAGCCGGTTGTCGACCTACGAGATTCCCGAATACGCCGAGGCCGCAGCGGCCTACGGTCCGATCACCCTCGAATCCATCGAGACCGCCGATCAGAAGAACCCCACGGTCGACCCCGTTCCCTACACGGGCATCCAGTTCGTGGCCATCCCCGAGTTCCAGGATCTCGGCACCCGGGTCAGCCAGCAGATCAGCGCGGCCATCGCCGGACGTCAGACGGTCGACGAGGCACTCGAGCAAGCACAGAAGTACGCCGAGGCCGTCGGCGAGACCTATCGGGAGGCGTCGTCATGACCGCACCTGCAGCGCAGCGTCCGACACCGGACACGACCGAGCGCATCCGTTCGCTCCGGGACTCCAAGGAGGAGAGGGTCTCGCGGGCCGAGGGCTGGCGCCGGCGCGGTCCTCTGCTCCCGGCCCTGATCTTCACGATCGTGGTCACCCAGGTTCCGTTCCTGTTCACCCTGTACTACTCGACGCAGTCGTGGAACCTCGTCCGCCCCGGCTCCCGCCGGTTCGTCGGCCTCCAGAACTACGTCGACGTCTTCCAGGACAGCCAGTTCTGGCAGGTGGCGATCAACACCGTCGTCCTCATCGTCGGCACGGTGCTGGTCTCGGTAATCCTCGGCCTGATGCTCGCCCTGCTGCTGGACCGGGCCTTCCTCGGGCGCGGCATCGCCCGGACGCTGCTGATCACACCGTTCCTCGTCACCCCGGTGGCCGCCGCCCTGGTGTGGAAGACGGCGATGTTCGATCCCGTCTTCGGCATCGTCAACTTCGTGCTCTCGCCGTTCGGTGTCGGCGAGGTCGACTGGATCAGCCGCTTCCCGTTGCCCGCGGTCATGATCGCGCTGATCTGGCAGTGGACGCCGTTCATGATGCTGCTCATCCTCGCCGGCCTGCAGTCGATGCCCCGCGACATCCTCGAGGCGGGCCGGGTCGACGGGGCCGGGGCCTTCGCCCTGTTCCGTGAACTGACGCTGCCGCACCTGCGCCGGTTCATCGAACTCGGCACCGTACTCGGCGCGATCTACCTGGTCAACACGTTCGACGCGATCTACATGATGACCCAGGGCGGTCCCGGCACAGCCAGCGCCAACCTGCCGTTCTACATCTACCAGCGCGCATTCCTGGGCTTCGACATCGGTCAGGCCGCCGCCATGGGCGTGGTGGTCGTCGTCGGCACCATCGTCGTCGCGACCTTCGCCCTGCGCCTGATCTTCACATCGTTCACCGGCAGGGAGGAGGCGGCATGAGCACCACCGTCACGACGCCGCAGGCATCGGACACCGCGGCACCGACCGGCCGCGTCGCCCGGACCGCGCGCAAGCGCAAGAACCGCCGGATGAATCCGTGGGGAGTCGTTGCCTGGATCGCGGCCATCGGCTTCTTCTTCCCCGTCTTCTGGATGGTGCTCACCGCCTTCAAGCAGGAGGCCGACGCCTACTCCGCCCCGCCGAAGTTCTTCTTCTCCCCCACCCTGGACCAGTTCCGCGGAGTGTTCGAGACCGGAGTCGGAACGAGCCTGCTCAACTCGGCGTTCGCCACGATCGTCTCCACGATCCTGGTTCTGCTGCTGGGCATTCCGGCGGCGTTCGCGCTGTCGCTGCGCCCGGTGCGCAAGACCAAGGACGTGCTGTTCTTCTTCATCAGCACCAAGATGCTGCCGATCGTCGCCGCGATCATCCCGCTGTACGTGATCGTCGCCGAGGTCGGTCTGCTCGACAACATCTGGGCCCTGATCGTCCTCTACACGGCGATGAACCTGCCCATCGCGGTGTGGATGATGCGCTCGTTCTTCCTCGAGGTTCCGGGCGAACTCCTGGAAGCGGCGAGCATGGACGGCGCGAGCCTGTGGACCGCGGTGCGGGAGCTGATCCTGCCCCTGGTCTCCCCCGGCATCGCCGCGACCGCCCTGATCTGCGTGATCTTCTCGTGGAACGAATTCTTCTTCGCGGTCAACCTCACTGCCGTTCAGGCACAGACGATTCCGGTCTTCCTCGTCGGCTTCATCACCGGTGAGGGCCTGTACTGGGCGCGGCTGTCCGCCGCGGCGACGATGGCGGCACTTCCGGTCGTCCTCGCCGGTTGGCTCGCCCAGAACAAGCTCGTACGCGGCCTGTCGTTCGGCGCCATCAAGTAGACCCGAACCTCTTTACCAGCAAGGACTTCCATCATGGCTGACATCACCTACGCCAACGCCTCGTGCATCTACGAGAACTCCGACACGTTCGCGGTCGACTCGCTGAACCTCGACATCGAGGACGGTGAATTCGTGGTCCTGGTCGGACCGTCCGGCTCCGGCAAGAGCACGGCGCTGCGGATGCTCGCCGGACTCGAGGACATCGACGAGGGATCGATCTCGATCGGCGGTAAGGACATGACCGGAGTGCCGTCGAAGGACCGGGACATCGCGATGGTCTTCCAGAACTACGCGCTGTATCCGAACAAGACGGTCGCCGAGAACATGGGCTTCGCACTCAAGATGCGCGGCGTGAGCGCCGACGAGCGTCGCCGCAAGGTCGAGGAGGCCGCGAAGATCCTCGATCTCACCGACTACCTCGACCGCAAGCCGGCCAAGCTCTCGGGCGGGCAGCGTCAGCGGGTCGCGATGGGACGCGCGATCGTGCGTGAACCGCAGGTGTTCTGCATGGACGAGCCGCTGTCGAATCTCGACGCGAAGCTGCGCGTGCAGACCCGCACGGAGATCGCGGCGCTGCAGCGACGCCTGGGCACCACCACCGTGTACGTCACCCACGACCAGGTGGAGGCGATGACGATGGGCGATCGCGTGGCCGTGTTGAAGAAGGGGGTGCTGCAGCAGTTCTCCAGCCCCACCGAGCTCTACGACCGTCCCGCCAACGCCTTCGTCGCCGGTTTCATCGGCTCCCCCTCGATGAACCTGCTCACGGCGCGGGTCGCCGACAACGGCGTCGTCGTCGGCAGCACCGTCGTCCCCGTCGAGCGGCAGCGGATCGCCAAGCTGCGCGCGGCCGGCATCGAAGAGGTCACCGCCGGTATCCGGCCGGAGGACTTCGAGATCGCCGACGAGGGCGTCGAGGCCGTCGTCGAGCTCGTCGAGGAACTCGGCAGCGAGTCGTATCTGTATACGCGGATTCCCGGCAGCGGGAACCAGGTGGTCGCGCGGGCGCTGACCCGAACCCCCGCCCGACTCGCCGACACCGTGCACCTGCGCAAGCGCGAAGGCACGGTGCACCTGTTCGACGTCGAGACCGGCGAACGGGTGGGCGACTGACGGCGCTCCGTCGCGACGGCGCGAAGCACCCGCGCAGGTTAGTGTCGGCGGGTGAACGCCCCACGAACCCCCGACGCGCCGGGCACGGACGCGCCCGGCACAGACGACACGCGCGCTCATCCCGTGACGGTCCTCGGACTGGATTTCGTCGGGCTCGTCGTCGGCCTGTTGTTCTTCGCGTGGAGCCTGAGCCCGTCCCTGATCCCCCGGGACTGGTTGTATCAGGGGTTGATCAGCGGCATCACCGCCGTGACCGGCTACGGCATCGGCGTGCTGATCGCCTACCCGGCACGACGGTGGATCGTGCCGCACCTGACATGGTGGCGCCGCCGCCACACGGTCCGGCAGATCACCCAGGCCGTGGTGGCGGTGCTCGTCGTCGCACTGGTGGTCGCGGCGCTGCTCGTCGCCGCCGATCGGCAGAACGAGATCGAAGCCCTCATGGGCATGGACGCAACCTCCTCGTTCGCGTATCTGCGCACCGGTCTCGTCGTCGCCGCCGTCTTCGCCGTGGTGCTGCTGATCGCCCGGGGCCTGCGCCGCCTCGCCGACGCGTTCGCGCGGTTTCTCGGTGCGCGCCTGCACATTCCGGTTCCGATCGCCCACGTGGTCGCCCCGGTCCTGCTGGCCGTCCTCGTCGTCGTGTTCGTCGACCAGGTACTGCTGGCCGGCAGTTCCAAGGCCGCGAACCTGGTCTTCTCCGGCGACAACAACAGCACCGATCCCGGCGACACGCAGCCGGTGGAACCCGAGCGGTCCGGCAGCCCGATGTCGACGGCCCCCTGGGACACCCTCGGCCGGCAGGGTCGCTCGTTCGTCGACGGCGGCGCACGGGCCGCCGAACTGACCGCGATCAACGGCCTTCCGGCGCGTGAACCGATCCGCGTGTACGCGGGGCTGGAATCGGCGCCGGACACCGCCGCCCAGGTCGACCTGGTGCTCGACGAACTCGACCGCACCGGGGCGTGGGATCGGCAGGTGCTCGTGGTCTCCGCGACCACCGGCACCGGCTGGGTCAATCCCGTCGCGGCGGATTCGATCGAGCTGATGTACAACGGGGACACCGCGATCGCCGCGATCCAGTATTCGTATCTGCCGAGCTGGATTTCGTTCCTCACCGACGGGTCCGCGGCAGCTTCCGCGGGCGAGGCGCTGATCGACGGGGTGCAGGAGCGGTGGTCGCAGCTGCCGGAGGATGCGCGTCCCCGGCTGCTCGTCTACGGAGAGAGCCTCGGGTCGCAGTCCGCGGAGGCCGCGTTCGACGACATCGCGGACCTGCGCTCGTCCGTCGACGGGGCGTTGTTCGTGGGACCACCGAATTCGAACACCCTGTGGCGTTCGCTGGTGGACGGGCGCGATCCCGGCAGCACCGAGGTGTTGCCCACCTACCACGGTGGTCTCGAGGTCCGGTTCGCCGACAGCGTGGAAGCGCTGGAACCGAACGGGCAGCCGTGGCTCGACCCGCGGGTCCTGTATCTGCAGCACGCGTCCGATCCGGTCGTGTGGTGGGGCCCGGACCTGCTGTTCACCCGCCCCGACTGGCTCTCCGAACCGCCCGGCCCGGACCGGGTTCCGTCGATGCGCTGGTATCCGATCGTCACGTTCTGGCAGGTGGCCGGCGATGTCATGCGCGGCACCTCACCACCGGTCGGGCACGGGCACAACTACGAGGATCTGATCCCGTACGGCTGGGCCGCGATCGCGCCTCCCGACGGGTGGACCACCGCCGACACCGAGCGGGTCGCGAAGGTGGTCGAAGCCACGGCACTCGAGGACTCGGTGCCGGTCGGCTGAGAAGCTCGGGGCGCCGCCGGACCGCACGCGCGGTCCCGCGACGCCCCTCGACGAATCAGTTTCCGGAGAGGATCTCGTTCAGAGCGTTGCCGTCACCGGAGACGATGGCCTCGACCATCTGCAGGACCAGACCCTCGATCTGGCCACCGACGACCGGAACCTTGACGGTGACCTGGCCGCGGACCTCGAGGACCGCACCGCCGTCGCGAGCGCGCAGCTCGGAGCGCCCCTCGATCGACACCGGGAAGCTGGACGAGCCACCGGTCAGCGTGCCCTGTGCGGCACCGCCCTCGAGCGGGCCCCACTCGTCGGTCCGCTGCATCACCAGCGGTCCGCGCAGAATGCCGCGGACCACAGCCGGAAGTCCCGAGGTGTCGGTCTCGTCGGTGAGCGTGACCTTGACCGTGCCGGGACCTGCCGGGGAAGCGATTTCCACTGAGCCGGTCGTGCTTCCGCCCAGGCGGCCCTTCCAGTACTCCTCGCTGATCAGGGCGGCGTGGACCCGCTCCACGTCGTGGTCGATATCGGCGCTGAAAGAAAATTCTTTGGACATGGGCGCAAACAATAGCGTCCTCCGCGGGGGTCGCCTACAGCGCTCCCGGCAAAGCCGACGACGCCCTGCCGCGGGCCCGTCCGGCCCGGAGAATCAGGCGCCCGGGTGCTCCGATTCGGTCACTTTGCGGGCGAACTCGATGGTCCGCTCGAGGGCGATCCGAGCGTCTTCGAGCGAGAGATCGAACTGGTACTCGTGGCCCAGTTCCGGCTCGTGGTCCTCGGGATAGAACAGGGCGTCGACGGTGACACCGAGGTCGGTGAGCTTCGCAGCCAACGGTTTCGACTGGGTGTTCGTCAGGGGATCGCCGTTGCCGCCGGTGATGTAGGTGGCGGGGAACTCGCCGGTGACCCACCGCAGCGTGGACATCTGCGCGGCCGCCTCCGAGGAGCGGAAGTCCCGGGCCCCCGTGTAGGCCCACAAAGCCTGCTTCACACCCCACCCGATCAGGCCGCCGCTGCCGCCCATCGCGGGAACGTCGTAGATTCCGCAGTTGAGCACCACGCCGCGCAGCCGCTCCGGGGTCAGCGCCGGAGTGATCCCGATCGCGGCGGCATAGGCCGGGTCGGTGACCGCCGCGGCGAGCTGCGCCGACAACTGTGCGCCCGCGGAATCACCCGCCAGGACGATGCGATCCGGGTCGATGTGCAGTTCGTCCGCGTGCTCGACCAGGTAGGCGTGCGCGTCGTTGAGCTGGTGCACGGGCGTCGGGTAGCGATGTTCGGGGGCGAGCGAGTAGCCGAGCGAGACCACGGTGAACCCGGCGTCCGCGAGCCGCCGGTAGTAACCGGCATAGTTCGTCCGGTCCCCGGACAGCCACGCGCCGCCGTGCGTCCACACGATCGTCGGCAGCGCGGTCGTCGTTCCGGTCGGGGTGTAGACGTCGAGATACGCGTCGGGGTCGCCGGCGCGATACGGCACGTCGGCGACGAGATCGGTGACCGGGGCCCCGACCTCGAGTTTCGCGGTCTGGTCACGGGCACCACGTTCGAACAGCACGCGGACCAGAAGCGCCCCGGGCGTCGGCGTCAGGGCGAAGGACGCGGCGATGATCGCGAGCACCACGACGATCACTGCCAGAACCCACCGCAGGACGTGCCGACGCGGGCGAACTCGAGGGGTGGGGCTGGTCGTCGTCACTCGTTCTCCTGCCGTGGGTCGGGCCCGGTCTGCCCGCCGGGACCGTCCCGTTCGAGCCCGTCGATCATCGCAAACCGCGGCTCGTTCTACGGGACCATCGCGCGCAGTGTCGCGAGCGCGGGACGGACGTTCGCGAGGTACCGGGCCATCGCGTCCTGCACCTTCGGCCGGTCGAAATGCTGCCGCAGCCCTCGGGCCGTGTTGAGACGGGCGCGTTCGAGCCACTCCGCGATGTCCGGTTCCTTCGACCACATCCGGTCGGCGGACATCTCGACGAGCAGACCCCGCGCCCAGTCGAGCGGAACGTCGGGCAACCGGTTCGTCGGGCACAGCCGGTTCTTCTCGTCGAGGGGACGGCCGGTCGACTCCACGAACCCGACCATCGCGGCGTTGAACGGGACGAGCCCCGACCGGACGGGCTGCAGCGTGATCCGGCCGGGCGCGAAGATCGGCACGGCCGGTGCCGGATTCAGGCCGCGGGCGGCGCAGTGCACGTGCACCGCGTCCGGCACGGTCGCGACCGTGCCGCCGTCGAGGTGGATCTCCCGGCCGTCGAGGCGTCGTACATGCCCGAGCCGCACCACATCCCGGATCTGCCGCAGCATCTTCAACTCGGCGGTGCTCATCGTCGGCGCCTTGTACATCGAGGGTGTGACGCGGTCGTCGACCCGGAACAGCTGTTCGCTTGCCTCGAGCCGGGCGAACAGGTCGTCCGGCGAGGTCGCGTGCGCCGCCGATTCCAGTTGCCGCGCGATGCCTTCGATCAGATCGTCCACCAGTTCGCCGCCCTGCGCGAAGAACCGGTTCCGCAGCCACGCCTCCCGCGGCTTGATCCACCGGATCGCGTCCGGGTCGACACCGGTCTGCAGCAGCCACAGGCACGCGTCGATCGCGGTCTTGCCGGCACCGATCACGACGTAGCATCCGGCCGGTCCCGCCACGTGCGGCAACTCGCCGACGGGAATGCATTGGGCGTCCGGGGCGACGGCGAACGGCGGCGCAGTGGTCGCCGGGACCGCCGGTTCGAGATAGGTGGCGTCGACCACCGCCTCCCGGACCTTCACCTCGAAACACTCGCCGGACAGGCGCGAGACGAAGCGCTCCCCACCGACGTATTCGCACATCGGGAAGTACCGGACCGCACCGGAATCGAGCAACGACGTGCGCATGACCCGGTCGTAGTATCCGCAGATCTCGGCGGCCCCGGCCTGCTCGTACATGCCGGCGTTCGGCCCGGTCCGATCGATGGTGTCGGCGCCGAGCGGCAGCGAGTTCACCCCGTAGTAGGCCGACGGCTGGTGCAGCCTCACGAACGGGTAGGCATCGTTCCAGTGCCCGCCCGGCGCGTGCCTGCGGTCGACCATCACGACGTCGGCGTCGGAATCGGCGATCAGCGCGTCGGTGAACGCCATCCCGGCGGCGCCGGCGCCCACCACCAGGTAATCGGTGTCGAGGGTGTGGGTGACCATGTTCGTCCCGCTCTCCGTGCTCTCCCACGATCGCACGCGCTCCCGGGCCTGTCACGAGAACGGGCCCGGGAGCGCGCCGGTCACCACACGTCGCAGAAGTTCATCGCGAGGTAGTCGTGGGGCAGACCGCCCTCCGTGATCACGTCCCCTTCCCACCAGCGGAAGGTCTGCGCCGCGAAGCCGGTCGCGGCAGCGTGGATCTCCCCTTCCCGCGGGTAGTGGTATTCGACGTGGATCGAGTCGGCCGTCTCCGCCACGACCGTCGGGTGCAGCGCGCATCCGGTCGCGGTGCCCAGATAGCTACCGCGGTGGAACAACAGCAGATGTGTCGGCGACCAGCCGGTGGCGTCGACGATCCCGACCTGCGCGTAGCTCAGGTCGGTGCAGCGGTTGTAGTTGCCGTTGTACGCGTAGAGCCAGGTCGCGTCCGGAATCTGCTGCGGCGCAGGCATCTCGTCGATCGCCGCGAACACCTCGGGTGCCGCGAGATCGATCTGCGCGTCGCACGACGCGTCCTCGCGGAACAGCGGCGCCGGGAACGCGTCCCGCGCCGGAACGGCAGCCTGCGCATTCCCCACCGCAGTGCAGGCCACCACGATCGCGGCCGCGCTGCTCAGCAACGCGGCCGTGGTCTTCCCCCTCAATTCCCCATCCCTTCGTCGGATGCGCTCGCGTGTCGAGCACAGAGCGGGTATCGAACCCCGACGGGATTTCGTAACACCGCGGCCCGCACCCGGATCCGCGGCCGGGATTCCTATCTCGCGGGCGGACAGATCACCACGGGACATCCGCTGCGCTGCAGCACATCGCGGCCGACCGACCCGATCACCGCGCCGGCGAACCGGCCGCGGCCGTGACTGCCGACGCAGATCAGCTGGGCATCGGCGGCGTGCCCGAGCAGCGCGTCGGCCGGATCGCCCTCGACGGACACTTCGACGACGGGCACCTGCGGAAACCGCTCCCGGGCAGCGGCCAGGGCCTCCGGCGGCACGCCGCGGGACGGCTCGGTCACCCCCGGCAGCGAGAACCACGCGTGTACCGCCACCACGGAGGTCCCGAACAGTGCGGCCAGCTCGAACGCCACCAGCGCGACGCTCGCGCCGCGCGGTCCCGGTTCGATACCGACGACGACCGGACGCTCGTCGTCGGGAAGGCGGCCCGGCTGTCCCCGCCAGCTCGCGACCGGGCAGGAGGCACGTCGCACCAGGTCCTGCGCCGTGGACCGGCGCAGCAGTGCTTCGAGTGCGCCGCTGCCGCTTCCGCTGTGCCCCAGCACGACCAGGTGGGCGCCTGCGCTCGCGGCGGCCAGTGCCGTGGTGACCGGCCCGGATTCGACCCGGCCCTCGACCTCCAGCCGCGGAAAATACGCGCGCACGACGGTGACGACGTCGGTGACGATCGCTTCCGCTGCGCGATATTGCTCCTCGGCCAACGGTTCCCGGCCACCCACCTCGGGCGCGGTACTCGGGCGGCGCCGCTCCGGCAGGACGTACACGACGTGGAGTCCGCATCGCCGACGCGCCGCGACCGCCGCCGCCCATTTCGCGGCATCGGTGGCGGACCGCGATCCGTCGACTCCGACCACCATCACGCCGTTTTCGGCCATGTGCACCGCCCGTTCACGGTTCCCGGAAGGTTCGACGGGACGAGAATACCGGCAGTGTCGCGGCGGACCTGACAGACTGCCGATATGTCGATCGGGTGGAGGGTTCTCGCGCTGTTCTGCGCGTTCGGGATACTGGCTGCGTGTTCGTCGTCGAACGGGTTGCAGGACACGGCGCGGACACCCGCCGGCGTCGAGAGCGCCGACCCCGCGCAGGCCGACGCGATCATGCGGATCGTCGAGCAGGCGATGGCGGACCGTCACCTGCGGGCGGTGATCGTCCGGGTCACCGAGGACGGCGAGGAGATCGTCACGCGCGCGGTCGGCGAGTCGATGACCGGGGTGCCCGCGACCCCGGACATGCACTTCCGCAACGGCGCCGTCGCGATCTCGTACATCTCGACGGTGCTGCTGCAGCTGGTCGACGAGGGCACGGTGACGCTCGACGACCGGGTGTCCCGGTGGCTGCCGGACATCCCGCACACCGACCGCGTCACGCTCGGCCAGCTCGCGCAGATGACCTCGGGCTACCCGGATTACGTCATCGGCAACGACGAGTTCGCGAACGCGATCTACGCCGATCCGTTCCGGTCGTGGACACCCGAGGAGCTTCTCTCGTATGCGACGTCGAAACCGTTGCTGTACGAGCCCGGCACCAACTGGAACTACGCGCACACCAACTACGTGATCCTCGGCCTGGCTCTCGAGAAGATCACCGGTAAGACCGTCGAAACGCTTGTGCAGGAACGGATCCTGGACCCACTGCAACTCGACGACACCCAGGCGACGCAGACCCCGGCGATCCCGGATCCCGTGCTGCACGCGTTCAGTTCGGAGCGCCGCCAGTTCCTGGGTATTCCTCCCACCACTCCGTTCTACGAGGAGACCAGCTTCTGGGATCCGTCGTGGACGATCACGAACGGCGCCGTCCAGACCAGCAACATCTACGACCTCCACGACACCGCGGTCGCGGTGGGCACCGGCCGGTTGCTCTCCCCCGAGTCGCACCGAGCGATGGTCTCGACCGATCTGCGCGGCAGGACACACGCACAACCCGGCTGCGCGACGTGCGCCGAACAGACCGAGGGCTACACGTACGGGCTGGGCGTCGTGATCTCCGGCGACTGGCTGCTGCAGAACCCGCTGTTCGCCGGGTACTCGGCGGTCGAGGCGTATCTGCCGGACCGGAAGATCGCGATCGCGGTCGCGGCGACCTACGGTCCGGAAGCGTTCGCCGACACCGGCGCATACTCGAATCAGGCCCAGGCCCTGTTCCGGGAGATCGGTGCACAGATCGCGCCGGACCACGCCCCACCGGCGCCGCCCGGGTAGGCGGCGCGTGCGACACACCGCCTGCGCAGCGAGCCGTTCGGTTGCCGACGTGCGAAGCTGCGGCGGGGAGTCCTGACACGGGGCCACAGGCGGGGGAGGTAGTGCGATGGCGGCAATGGACGCGATGGGTGCCTTGATGATGACGGCCGAGGAGCTGTCGAATCCGATGCACATTTCTGCGCTGATCGTCCTGGCACCGCCCGAGGGTGCCGGGTCTGCCTTCGTCGACGAGATCCACCGCGCGTGCCGTGTCGACGCGGACCTCCTCGACCCGCGGCTGCGCCGTCGTCCGCACCGCGGCGTCGACACGGGCGGGGCGTGGACCTGGCGCGACGCCGACCCGGACATGAGCGAGCACGTGTTCCGGAGGACGCTGCCGGCCGGTTCGGGCCGGGAGGCACTGTGGTCGTTCGTCGGTGACGTGCACGCCGAGCCGCTCGATCGGTCGCGGCCCATGTGGCAGGTGCACGTGATCGACGGTTTCGACGGCGATCGGATCGGATTGCTCGTCAAGGTGCACCATTCGGTTGTCGACGGCATCGGCGGCATCCGGATGATCGAGTCCTGGGTGTGCGACGATCCGGACCGCCGTGGCATGCAGTTGTTCACCGCAGAGCCCTCCCGGGAACGGGATTCGAGTGCCGGCACCCGGTTCCCGGGGCCGCTCGCACTGGCCCGCTCGACTGTCGAGGCCGCGGCGGCAGGCGCGGACTTCGCGGTACGACTCGGCAAGGGTGGATTCCTGAACGTCTTCAAGGCGTTGACCGGAGGCAGCGCGACCCTGCCGTTCTCGGCGCCCGACACCAGGTTCAACGGCAGGCTCGCGCCCGCGCGCTCCGTCGCCGGGGCCGAGATCTCCCGTGCCCGCGTCCGCGCGGTCGCCAAGGAAACGGGCACCACCACCAACGACGTCCTGACCGCCGTCGTCGCCGGTGTCCTGCGGTACTGGCTGCTCGCCCACGACGAACTTCCCGACGAATCCCTGGTCGCGATCTGCCCGATCACGGTCCGGCCCCGCGACGCCGCCGCGGACGACGCCGCCGCCAATGCGTTCGGTGTCGCGCTGTGCACGCTCGGCACCGAACTGGACGATCCGGCGCAGCGGCTCGCCACCGTTCATCGGTCCATGTCGGAGGCGAAAGAGCAGGTCGCCGATCTCGGGTCGGGAGCGTCGCTGGCCGTGGCCCTGCCCGCCATCGCGCCGACGGTGCTGCTCCCCCAGATTCCGTTCGCGCCGACTCCGCGGCCGGCGTTCAACCTGGCGTTGTCGAACGTGCCGGGTCCGCCCACCGACCGGTACTGGAACGGCGCCCACCTCGAGGCGATCTACCCGGTCTCCACGGTGTACGACGGTCTCGCCCTCAACATCACCGTGTGCTCGTACGACGACAAGCTCGACATCGGGTACGTCGCGGGGCGAGAACAACTTCCCGACATCGAGACGCTCATCCCGCTCACGGAACGGGCGCTGTCGGATCTCGAAGCGACGGTGGGGATCACGCGGTAGTCGGAGACACTCCGATCGTATACGGACGTGATCGTAATCGAATTCCGCTGCGGTAAAGACGAATACGCAGCCGCGATATCCCGGGGAGGTCGCCAGATCCCGCATCCACGACACCTGCGCGACGAGCCGGTCCCGCGGATTCGGGTTCTCGCGAGCGACTCTTGCCGAAGCCACCGCGGCGCACGGCCGCGGGCTGCGCGTCGGCGGCGTGGTCGAGATCGAACTCGGCGCCGACCACGACGCGAACGGCACCTCGGTCCACGAGTGCGGAGAACTCGCCACTCGGCAGGGCCTGTCACCGAATCGGGACCGCACAAGAAACCCGAGCGGCATCCAGGGTTGCAATCACGCTGATTGTAATCCTCGACAGCGCGACGATCGGCCCCTACCGTTCACGATCATGTCTTTAGCGTTCCACTGGTTTCTTCCCACCTACGGCGACAGCCGCTCGATCGTCGGAGGTGGTCACGGCACTCCAGCAGGGAAAGCCGGTGGCGACCGGCGAGCGAGCATCGGCTACCTGTCGTCGATCGCCCGAGCTGCGGAAGAGTTCGGTTTCACCGGAGCGCTCACCCCCACCGGAGCCTGGTGCGAGGACGCATTCCTCACCACGGCGATGGTCGCCCGCGAATCCGAGAAGCTCGCGTTCCTCGTCGCGTTCCGACCCGGCCTGATCAGCCCCACCCTGGCGGCACAGATGGCCGCCACGTTCTCGTTGCACGCCCCCGGCCGCATCCTGCTCAACGTCGTCACCGGCGGCGAAGCCCATGAACAGCGTGCCTACGGCGACCACCTCGGCAAGGACGATCGCTACGCCCGCGCCGACGAATTCCTCTCCATCGTCCGGCGACTGTGGGCCGGCGAAACCGTGACCCACCACGGACAGCACATCAATGTCGACGAGGCGGCGCTCGCGACGCTTCCGAGCCCGGTTCCCCCGCTCTACTTCGGCGGATCGTCGCCGGCCGCGGGCCCGGTCGCCGCCGAGCACTCCGATGTGTACCTCACCTGGGGCGAACCGCCCGCCGCCGTCGCCCAGAAGATCGGCTGGATCCGCGATCTCGCCGCCGCCCGTGGCCGCACCGTCCGCTTCGGGATCCGGCTGCACGTCATCACCCGCGACACCGCGGAGGAGGCGTGGGCGCAGGCCGACAAGCTCGTCGCGGCCCTGGGTCCCGATGCGGTCGCCACCGCCCAGGCCGGCCTGGCCCGCAGCGAATCCGAGGGGCAGCGCCGCATGCTGGCCCTGCACGAGGCCAACCGGCGCAGCGGCGACTGGCGCGACGCCCGCAATCTCGAGGTGGCACCGAACCTGTGGGCCGGTGTCGGGCTCGTGCGCGGCGGCGCAGGCACCGCGCTGGTCGGCAGCCACACCGAGGTCGCCGACCGCATCGCCGAATACGCCGCCCTCGGCATCGACGAATTCGTGCTGTCGGGATACCCGCACCTCGAAGAGCTGTACTGGTTCGGCGAGGGTGTGTTGTCCGTGCTGCGCGAACGCGGACTGTTCACCGGTGGCATCGACACCACCGGAACCGGGAACGTGCCGTTCCTCGCGGTGGCGTCGAGGTGACCGCCGCACCGACCGCGGTCCGCATCACGAGCATCGACGACGCACTCGAAGTCGCCGCGCAACTGTCCGAAGAGTTCGCCGGCGATGCCGCCCGACGCGACGCCGAGCGGGAACTGCCGCACGCACAGATTCGGCAACTGGCGGCGTCCGGGTTGCTCGCGGTGACGGTGCCGCGCGCATACGGCGGTCTCGATGTGCCGTTCGAGGTGGTTGCGGAGATCTTCCGTCTGCTCGCGGCGGGCGATCCGAGCATCGGCCAGATCCCGCAGTCGCACTTCACGTTCCTCGAGGCACTGCGCACCCAAGGCAGCCCCGACCAGCAACGCTTCTTCTACGGCGAGGTGCTCTCCGGCGCGCTCCTGGCGAACGCGCAGAGCGAACGCGGACCGCATCCGATCAACGTCGACACCACGGTGCTGACCCGGATCGGCGAAGACTACGTCCTGTCGGGCCGCAAGTTCTACAGCACCGGCGCATTGTTCGCCGACTGGATCATGGTGCGCGCCAGCCTCTTCGAAGGGCCCGGCACCCCGGATGCAAGCACACCGAAGGCGGTGGCGTTCGTTCCGCGCGACACCGAGGGGCTCACGATCGTCGACGACTGGGACGGGATGGGTCAGCGCACCACGGCCAGCGGCACCGTCACACTCGACCACGTGGTGGTGCCCGCGTCGTCGGTGGTGCCCTACTCTCCTGTCTTCGCCGGTCCGAACACCTACGGCTCGCAAGCCCAGCTCGTACACACAGCGATCGACGTGGGCATCGCAACCGGAGCGCTCCGCGAGGCGGTCGTCCAGGCAGGACGAGCCCGCCCACATTTCGAGGCGAATGTCGCTCGGGCCACGGACGATCCGCTCCTGGTTCAGATTGCCGGTGAAGTGACGGTGACGGTGCGGGCCGCGCAGGCGCTGCTGTCGGTGGCGGCCCGCGCGGTCGATGCCGCGCGCGCCGACACGACCGACGAATCCACGGCAATCGCATCGATCGAGGTCGCGACCGCGAAGGTCGCGGCCGCCCGGGCGGCCGTCGAGGCCGCGAATGTGTTGTTCGAGCTCGGCGGTACCCGCAGTGCGTCGGGTGCGGCGAATCTGTCCCGCTACTGGCGCGACGCGCGCACCCACACGCTGCACGACGCGACGCGATGGAAACTCCAGCACATCGGCCGCTGGACCCTCGACCGCACGCCCCCGCCCAGGCACGGGGTGATCTGAGCGCACGAAGTGGTCATTCGAGCAGTGCGGGAACGGCCGGGACGGAATTGTTTCGTCCCGGCCGTTCCCGTCTCCATAATGCCGCCGCACATTGCCGACGGCTCCTGCCTCGACAACGATGCGCTCCCTGACACGCCTCGGTATGCGACTGCGCAACTCCATGCGGCCGTCTCGTGATTTCACCATGCCCGGCGGCAGTCTGGCCGGGCGGCGTTTTCCGACACCGACGGGGACGATCTGCCAGGTACAGAGTTCGAATCCCGAGAATTTTTATTATTGGAAGTGACACAGAACAACGATTGAATCGTTACCCATGTCAACCGAACGCATTGCCGACCGGACCACGTTCGCCTACTGGGTGCCCAATGTCAGTGGAGGTCTGGTCACCTCGGACATCGAGCAGCGAACCAGCTGGGACTACGACTACAACGTCAAGCTTGCTCGCACCGCCGAGAACAACGGTTTCGAGTACGCCCTGAGCCAGGTGCGTTACGAGGCCAGCTACGGCGCCGAGTTCCAGCACGAGTCGACAAGTTTCAGCCTGGCGTTGTTGCTGGCCACCGAGCGGTTGAAAGTCATCGCCGCCGTCCACCCGGGACTGTGGCAGCCTGCGGTGCTGGCCAAGCTCGGCGCCACTGCCGATCAGCTTTCCGGCGGCCGGTTCGCCGTGAACGTCGTCAGCGGCTGGTTCAAGGACGAGTTCACCCACATGGGTGAGCCGTGGCTCGAGCATGACGAGCGCTACCGGCGCAGCGCCGAGTTCCTGCAGGTGCTCCGGAAGATCTGGACCGAGGACGACGTCGATTTCCGCGGCGACTTCTACCGAATCCACGACTTCACACTGAAGCCGAAGCCCGCGAACACGCCCGAGCGACCCAACCCCGAACTCTTCCAGGGCGGCAACTCCACCGCGGCGATCGCGAACGGCGGACGCTACGCCGACTGGTACTTCAGCAACGGCAAGGACTACGACGGCATCACCGCGCAGATCGACGAGTTGCGCGATGTCGCCCGTGCCCACAAGCGCGAAGTCAAGGTCGGGCTGAACGGGTTCGTCATCGCCCGCGACACCGAGAAGGAAGCGCGGGACACCCTCCGCGAGATCGTGGAGAAGGCGAACCGGCCCGCGGTCGAGGGTTTCCGCGCTGCTGTGAAGCATGCCGGCTCGTCCACCTCGGACAAGAAGGGCATGTGGTCGGACTCGACGTTCGAGGACCTCGTCCAGTACAACGACGGCTTCCGGACCCAGCTGATCGGGACACCGGAGCAGGTCGCGCACCGCATCGTCGAATACCGTCGTCGCGGCGTCGACCTCATCCTCGCCGGGTTCCTGCACTTCCAGGAGGAGGTCGAGTACTTCGGCGAGAAGGTCCTGCCGCTGGTTCGGGAAATCGAAGCCTCCGAGAGCACGGTCGAACTCGCAACCGTCTGAGCCCCTCGTTCCGGGCGTCGACAGCGATGCGCTGTCGGCGCCCGGCCGTGTTCCCCGGTCGATCAGCTCGCGTGACCTGTGAGACGCGACAGCGGGTGTGTCGTACCCCACTTCTGTGTAACAAGAGCGATAGCGTCACACGATAGAGAGGTCACACGCAGAGTTAGCAGGGGGTTCCCAGTGACTACAACCCAGAGGCGCCTGTTGTTCGTCGGTCATCCCGACGAGGCCGAGATCTCCCAGTGGACGTCCGTGCGAGATCTGGCCTCGCAGCAGGGGTGGGAGACCACCCGGCGGTTCACGCCGGATCTGATCACGTGCGCGATCGCGACCGACGACGTGCTGGGTGGCGTCTGCACCCCCACGGAGGCGTCGACCCTGCGTGCCGTGACCGCGTCGTCGATCCCCTGCATGCGCGCCGGGGACGCACTCGTTCAGCTCTTCGCTCGCGGCGACGTCGCGGACGCGACCGCCTGACCGGCAGCCTCGTCCGGCGAACGTCGGCGTGCAGGCAACGCGGGTATCAGTTCTCGCGCGCGGTCTCCCAAAGCCCCATGAGGTTGCCCTCGGAGTCCTTGAAGTACGCCGCGAAACCCATCGTGCCCACGGGTGTACGGGGCGAGACGGTCTTCCCACCCAGTGATTCGATCTTTTCGAGTGCCTGATCGATGTTGTCGACGTCGATGGTGACGACCGGTGCAGCGGCTTCCCCTCGCTGCATCATGCCGCCGCCGATGTAGCCGGGTTCGGACGACATTCCGGTCTCGTCTGTCGGACCGGTGACGACGATCGTGTAGTCCATCTCGGGCATCTCGTTGATCTGCCACCCGAATGCTTCCCGATAGAAGCTGCGGGCGCGGTCACCGTCGTCGAACGGGATCTCGAAGTGCACAACTTTGCCGGACATGGCTGGTGCCTCCTTCTTGTGGGCCGCCGGAGGTGCGGCTCGTTCCACGGTAGGACGAACGGTTGCGGTTCGTCACCGGTCACCGTGGAGATCGGCGGGGTCGACGAGTTCGACCG
>NZ_JADZGH010000236.1:0-2020 GCF_015865005.1 Rhodococcus sp. CX | reverse complement strand
TCGCTGGGTTGTCGGCCGCCATGCGCGTGGTGTGGACGACGTTCGCTGCGACGGGTGATCCGTCGGTGGCCTCGGTACGAAGCGACCGACAGGCTCGCTCAGCGCTGGACGACAGCGGCGATGGTGCAGCGCGATTCGACGATGCTGCTGCCGCATTCTGGGCGCGACATCATGGCGGAGCGATCGGTCGCCCGGTAAGTGATCCCGTCCGGGAATACGTGCTCGGAGTTGAACCGGAGCGGACCGTGGGGTGCCGATCCTCCAGCGGTACGTCGTATGGGGTGACTGAGGTCGGCGCAGCGGCGCGCGGCGTCGGCCACCGACATGGAGACGAGGTCTGTGCAGGTGCGTAGCCGGTAGGCCCCGGGGCGGCGGGACGCTCTCGATGACGTCGGTATCGGGGTGGGCCTCGGTGTTCACCCACGCTTTCATCTCGCTCTCGGTGCCGGATCAGCTCTTTGCTCTCGGCTGGTGCTGCATGCCGGGTTGGTTGTAGTCGTACGTGGTATCCGGTCGTGACAACACCGAATCGAGCATCGGGAGACGACATGGTGGCGGTTCTGCAGGGCCTGGACGAGATCCGCACGTGGCAGGAGAACTTTTACCGCGATCTGCATGCCCATCCGGAGCTGTCGCATCAGGAGACGCGCACCGCGGCCGAGGTGGCCGAACGATTGCGGGCCGCGGGATGCGAGGTGCACACCGATGTGGGTGGCACGGGCGTCGTCGGTGTTCTGCACAACGGCGACGGACCGGGTGTGTTGTTGCGCGCCGACATGGATGCTCTACCGGTCCGGGAGCAGACCGGCCTGGACTATGCCAGCGCGGTGACGGCGACCGGCGCGGACGGCAACGAGACTGCCGTGATGCACGCGTGCGGGCACGACGTGCACGTCGCGTGTTTGGTCGGTGCGGTGGAACTGCTGGCCCATACGAGCGAGCAGTGGCGGGGCAGGCTCGTCGCGGTGTTCCAGCCCGGGGAGGAGGTCGCGGATGGTGCCCGCCGGATGGTGGACGACGGGCTCGCCGGGATCGTCGGGAAGGTCGACGTGGCGCTGTGCCAGCATGTACTCGCCTTCCCTGCCGGTCTCGTCGGTACCCGCAGCGGTCCGACTCTCTCCGCTGCGGACAGCATGCGCATCACCCTCCACGGCCGGGGCGCGCACGGGTCGATGCCGCAAGCTTCCGTCGACCCGGTGGTGCTCGCCGCGATGATCGTCATCAGGTTGCAGACGATCATCGCCCGCGAGACCCGGCCGGGGGAGCCGGCGGTGCTCACCGTCGGCAGTGTGCAGGCGGGGACGAAGAGCAACGTCATCCCGGACGAGGCGACGATCCTGCTCAACATCCGCACCTACGACGAGAACACCCGCCGCTCGATCCTCACCGCCGTCGAGCGCATCGTCGTAGCCGAGTGCGAGGCGTCCCGCTCACCGCGACCTCCCGAGTTCGAACTGTTCGACCAGTACCCGATAACCGACAACGACCCTGCGGTCACCGAACAGGTCGCCGCGGCCTTCGCCGCTCACTTCGGCGACGATGCCGGCGAACTTCCTCTCCAGACGGCCAGTGAGGACTTCAGCGACATCCCACGCGCGCTCGGCCTTCCGTACACGTACTGGGGGATCGGCGGCGCCGATCCCGAGCTCTACCGCCAGGCCGAAGCCGAAGGACGCGTCGCCGATGCTGTGCCCGTCAACCACTCGGCGACGTTCGCACCGCTGATTCAACCCACCCTCGACACCGGAACGGCAGCGCTGGTCATCGCGGCACGGACGTTCCTGGGACACCCATGACGGGCGGGAACCTCGCGTGGACGTGAACACGCAGAGCACGGTGCTGCTCGTGCTCGACCTGCTCGGCACGTTCGCGTTCGCCCTCAACGGAGCGCTCACCGCCGTCCGCGTCACCCGGATCGACATAGTCGGGGTCGTGACGCTTGGAATGATCACCGCGCTGAACGTCGCGGGCGGCAGTCTCCTCGCGTTCTTCGCCCGCAAGCTCGAACGCCTGTCCACAC
>NZ_JADZGH010000235.1:0-6371 GCF_015865005.1 Rhodococcus sp. CX | reverse complement strand
CGGCAACGTAGTTGCTGATGTCCGCCGAGACCGCGGCACCGCCCGCGACCGCGAGCGCACCGCCCTCGCAGAAGTCGTTCTGTACGTCGACGATGATCAGAGCGCGTGTCATCGTCCTCACCCCTGACCGACGAAACGGGTGGGAACTGCCGGGTCGCCCTCGGACAACATCAGGCCCTCCCACGGCAGGCTCACCAAGCCGGCCGCCAGGAACGCCCGGCTCTCTTCCAGGGTAGGAAGCCCTTCGACGAGTTCGCCACCGCGCACCAGCGGCACCATCAGCTCGCGCGCGGTGCCCTCACCGGTCGGTGCCGGCAAGTGCGCCGAGTAGATCACTTCCTCGGTGAGGGTGCCCGTCGGCCGCGCGAACCGCACCGCGCGCTTGGCGCCGCCCCGCGACTGCTTGTGCGCGCTGCGCTTCTCGACGGGGATGCCGTCGACCTCGACCAGCTTGTAGACCATGCCCGCGGTCGGGGCGCCGGAACCGGTCACCACCGACGTCCCGACGCCGTACACGTCGCACGGTTCGGCGCGCAGTCCCGCGATCGCGTACTCGTCGAGGTCACCGGACATGACGATCTTCGTGCCGGTCGCACCCAGCGAATCGAGCTGCTCGCGGACCTGCCGGGCCAGCACACCGAGATCACCGGAGTCGATGCGGACCCCGCCGAGCTGCGGACCGGCGACCTCGACCGCGGTGCGCACCGCCGCCGTGATGTCGTAGGTGTCGACGAGCAGCGTGGTGTCGACGCCGAGCGATTCGATCTGGCTGCGGAACGCGGACTCCTCGTTGCGGCCGGCCGTCGTCGTGTGCAACAGCGTGAACGCGTGCGCCGCGGTGCCCGCGGCCGGAATCCCGTAGCGCCGTGCCGCTTCCAGGTTCGACGTCGAGTCGAACCCGGCCAGGTAGGCGGCGCGTGCCGCGGCGACCGCGGACTCCTCGTGGGTGCGGCGCGAGCCCATCTCGATCATGGTGCGCCCGTCCGCGGCGCTGACCATGCGGGCCGCAGCCGACGCGATCGCGCTGTCGTGATTGAGGATCGACAGGGCCAGGGTTTCGAGGAGCACGCACTCGGCGAACGAGCCGCGCACCGACAGGATCGGCGAGCCGGGGAAGTAGAAGTCACCCTCGGCGTAACCGTCGATGTCTCCGGAGAAGCGGTAGGCGCGCAGCCACTCGACCGTCGACGGCGACAGGAACCGGGAGACGACGTCGAGCTCGGCGTCACCGAACCGGAAGGAGGCGAGGGCGTCGAGCAGACGGGCCGTCCCGGCGACGACACCGTACCGACGGCCCGCGGGCAGTCGCCGCGCGAACACCTCGAACGCGCACGGCCGATGCCCGGTACCGTCCGCGAGCGCGGCCTCGAGCATCGTCAGCTCGTACATGTCGGTGAACAGCGCGGTGCTCACGGGGCCAGTGGTGTTGGAGTCGATACGGTCTGCAGCCACCCGATCACCTTAGATTGCGGATGCCGAGGCGGGTTTTTCACCGCGCGGGAACGCCGTACCCTGGAAACATGGCGCCGTGTTCCACGACAAAACCGTTCGACGTCCCGGTGATGGCGGCAGGTCAGGCGATGCCGGCGGAAGCCGAGATCGTCGAGGAAATCGAGGCGGTGGATCGGCCCTGGGTCACCGTGGTCTGGGACGATCCGGTCAACCTGATGCACTACGTCACGTTCATCTTCCAGAAGCTCTTCGGGTACAGCAAGGCCAAGGCCACCGAGCTCATGCTCAAAGTGCACAACGAGGGCAAAGCGGTCGTCTCCAGTGGGTCGCGTGACAAGATGGAGCACGATGTCCAGCGCCTGCATGCGGCGGGCCTGTGGGCCACCATGCAGCGCGACGAATGAGCACCGACAGGAGGAGCCGGGCGACGTGCGTCAGTGGAGCAGGAAGAACTCGCTCAGCGGAGTGAAACTGCGGTCCGAGATGGACGCGCACGAAGCGTCGGTCCTGCGATCCCTGGTCGCCTCGGTGCTCGGCATGCTCGAGGAACGCGCCGCCGAGACCCCGCAGGACGACCTCGCCGTGATCACCGGGTTGCGCACCGGTAATTCCACTCCGCCCGACGTGCCCGCCCTCGCGCGGCTGCTGCCGGATTTCCACCGGGCCGACGCCGACAGCACCAGGCATCCCGACGACGAAGCCGCCGACCTCAACGGTGCCCTGCGCAGCCTCCACGAACCGGACATCATCGACGCGAAACTCGCCGCCGGCGCGGTGATCCTGCGGACCGTCCCGGAAACCGGCGGCAAGGTCGTGCTCAACCCCGAGCAGGCCGAAGCCTGGCTGTACGGGCTCAACGACGTGCGCCTCGCGCTCGGCACCACCCTCGGCATCGACGCCGACACCCCCGACACCCTCGACGAGGACGATCCCCGCGCGCCGCACCTCGACGTCTATCACTGGCTGACCTGGATGCAGGACTCGCTGGTGCAGGCGTTGCTGCCGTGAGCCCGACGCTGTCACCGGGCCCCACCGATTCCCTCGCCGACATCGCGGGCCTGCGCGTCGGACACCACCACCTCCTCGACGACACCGTCACCGTGGCCGCGCCCGGCGTGCCCGGTTCCGGCGCCGCCACCGGGTGCACCGTCGTTCTCGCCGACCGGGCCGCGGTCGGGGCCGTGGACGTCCGCGGCGGCGGACCCGGCACCCGCGAAACCGACCTCCTCGACCCCAGCCACTCCGTGCAACGCGTCGACGCGGTGCTGCTCACGGGAGGCAGCGCCTACGGCCTCGCCGCCGCGGACGGGGTAATGCGGTGGCTCGAGGAACACGGTCGCGGCATCGTGATGGGCCTCGACGGCGAGACACCGCTCGTGGTGCCGATCGTCCCGGGAGCCGTCATCTTCGACCTGCCGGTGGGGGACTGGTCGACCCGGCCCACCGCGGACAGCGGATACGCCGCGACCGCGGCCGCGCACGCAGCGACGAGCGTCCCGCGCGGCTGCGTCGGCGCCGGCGTCGGTGCACGCGCGGGAAGCCTCAAAGGCGGGGTCGGGACCGCGAGCGTCCGCATCGGCGACGGCGCCGCGGCCGGGGCGACCGTCGCGGCCCTGGTCGTCGCGAACCCCGTCGGGTCCGTCGTCGACCCCGAGACCGGCCTGCCCTGGGGACTGGGACCCGGCCGGGCGGCAGCGCTCGGACTGACCGCACCGACCGCCGCAGACCTCGAGACCGGCCGCCTGCTCGGGGCCAAGGGCACCGTCCTGAACACCACGATCGGGGTCGTCGCGACCGACGCGACGCTGAGCACGGCCGCGTGCCGCCGCGTCGCGGTCGCCGGGCACGACGGCCTGGCCCGCGCGATCCGTCCGGCCCACTCACCACTGGACGGGGACACCCTGTTCGCCTTGTCCACCGGCACCGCCGATCTTCCCGCGCCCGGACTGCTGCCCGACGCGTTCGCGTCGGAGCTGCCGGTGCTCGCCGCGGTGTGCGAGGCCGCGGCCGAGGTGGTGCAACGGGCGATCGTCGACGCGCTGCTCAGCGCGACCGGGCTCGCCGGCATCCCCTCCTATCGCGACGTGTACGGCACCGCGTTCGACGCGCGGTGACCGTCGCACCGCGGCGCGCGGCCGCCGAGCACAGCACAATGGACCCATGACCGAACCGACCGGAACCGGCGCCGTGACCCGGCCGATGTGGCAACGTGCCGCCCTGTGGATCGGTGGCTTCGTCGGACTGCTCTACGGGATCGAAGGCGTCGACTCCGTCACCTCCGCGGACCTGGACGCGGCCGGGATCGCACCGCGCTCCATCGACGGCCTGTCGGGAGTGCTGTTCGCGCCGCTGCTGCACGACGGCTGGGCGCACCTGTCGGCGAACACCGTGCCGCTGCTCGTCCTCGGATTCCTCGTGCTGCTGTCGGGGATCGCCCGGGGCCTCGCCGCGACCGCGATCATCTGGATCGTCGGGGGAGTGGGAACCTGGCTGTTCGCCGGTCCCGGCTACATCCACATCGGTGCGTCGATACTGGTGTTCGGCTGGCTGACCTACCTGATCGTCCGCGGCTGGTTCACTCGGCACACCGGACAGATCGTCATCGGTGTCGTCGTGCTGCTCGTCTACGGCAGCATGCTGTGGGGAGTGCTGCCCAGCGACCCCCACGTGTCCTGGCAGGGTCATCTGTTCGGGGCGATCGGCGGTGTCCTCGCCGCGTGGGTCCTCTCCGCCGACGCCCGCCGGGCCCGCCGGGCAGCGATCCCGCCCGGCACGCTGCCGCGCTGAGGAGCGGCGGACCCTCCGGATCGGAGACGTAGACGATCCGTTCACCTCCCCGACCTCCACGTCACATTGTTCGTGTAACTGTGAGTTGCCGGGTCGTAATCGGGCTCTGCTTCAACGAGGACGTGCGACGTGGCAGCATGACCTCTATGCGCATGACCGTTCTGGGCTGCTCGGGCAGTGTCGCCGGGCCCGATTCTCCGGCGTCGGGCTACCTGCTTACCGCCCCGGACACCCCGCCGCTCGTGATCGACTTCGGTCCCGGCGTCCTCGGCGCACTCCAGCGGCATGCCGATCCCGGCGAGGTCTCCATCCTGCTCTCGCACCTGCACGCCGACCACTGTCTCGACATCCCCGGTCTGCTCGTGTGGCGTCGCTATTCCCCGAACCGACCCGAAGGCCGCGTCTCGCTGTACGGGCCCGGCGACGCCGCACACCGGCTGGGCGTCGCCTCCGCCGAATGCGCCGGCGAGGTCGACGACGTGTCGGACACCCTCGACGTCCACGCCCTCACCGACGGCGGCGACTTCCGCTTCGGGGCACTGTCCGTTTGCTCCCGTCGCGTCAACCATCCGCCCGAGGCATACGGGTTCCGCATCACCAGCGACTCCGGCCGCACCTTCGTGTACACCGGCGACACCGGCATGTGCGACGAGGTCGTCGACCTCGCGCGCAGCGCCGACGTGCTGCTCGCCGAGGCGTCGTGGACCCACGACCCCGCGGCACGACCGGAGAACATGCACCTGTCCGGCACCGAAGCGGGCCAGGTCGCCGCGCGGGCCGGGGTCGGGGAGCTGCTGCTCACCCACATTCCGCCGTGGACGTCGCGCGAGGACGTCATCGCCGAAGCGAAAGCGGAGTACTCGGGCCCGGTGCACGCCGTCTCCGCCGGGGACGTCTACCGCATCTGACCGATCGCCTACGCTCGTCGGGTGACCACACGAGAAGACGGCAGGGCGGACGATCAGCTCCGCGACATCCGGATCACCCGAGGATTCACCAATCACCCCGCGGGCTCGGTGCTCGTCGAATTCGGGCAGACCCGCGTCATGTGCACGGCCAGCGTCGAGGAAGGCGTGCCGCGCTGGCGCAAGGGATCGGGCCTGGGCTGGCTCACCGCGGAATACGCGATGCTGCCGGCTGCCACCCACACCCGCAGCGGTCGCGAATCGGTGAAGGGCAAGATCGGCGGACGCACCCAGGAGATCAGCCGACTCGTCGGCCGCTCGTTGCGCGCCTGCATCGACCTGGCGGCGATCGGGGAGAACACCATCGCGCTCGACTGCGATGTCCTGCAGGCCGACGGCGGCACCCGCACCGCCGCGATCACCGGTGCCTACGTCGCGCTGTGCGACGCGGTGACCTGGCTGCGCGCCGCGGGCCGCCTCACCGATCCGCAGCCCATCTCGTGCCAGATCGCGGCGGTCAGCGTCGGCGTCGTCGACGGCCGTATCCGCCTCGACCTGCCGTACGAGGAGGACTCGCGCGCGGAGGTCGACATGAACGTCATCGCCACCGACACCGGCACCCTCGTCGAGATCCAGGGCACCGGTGAAGGCGCGACCTTCGCGCGCTCGACGCTCGACGGGCTGCTCGACTCGGCGCTCGCCGGCATCGAGGAACTGTGCCGCATCCAGCGTGAGGTGCTCGCGCAGCCGTACCCGGGGGTGCTTCCCGAGCCGGAGATCGTCGAACCCGTGAAGAAGAAGTTCGGGGCCTGACATGACGGTGAAGGTGCTCGTCGCGAGCCGGAACGCGAAGAAACTGCGGGAACTGCAGCGCGTCCTGGATCGCGCCGGGATCGACGGTATCGAGCTGGTCGGTCTCGACGAGGTTCCGCCCTTCCCGGAGGCCCCGGAGACCGGCGCGACCTTCGAGGAGAACGCCGCGGCGAAGGCCCGCGACGGTGCGCTCGCCACCGGCCTGCCGTGCGTCGCCGACGACTCCGGGCTCGAGGTCGACGCCCTCAACGGCATGCCGGGTGTGCTGTCGGCGCGCTGGTCCGGCGCGCACGGCAACGACGAGGCGAACACCGCGCTCGTGCTCGCCCAGCTCGCGGACGTTCCCGACGAACGGCGCGGCGCCGCGTTCGTGTCGGCGTGCGCGCTGGCGGTTCCCGCCGGGAACGACGCGGC
>NZ_JADZGH010000234.1:6513-8352 GCF_015865005.1 Rhodococcus sp. CX | reverse complement strand
CCGCGGACCGCCGGTCCAGCGGCAGCGCGGTCACGTGCACCGTGGTCTCGGTGATGCCGTACATGTTCACCAGCGTCGGCGCGGTGTCCGGGTGCCGCCGGTACCAGCGTTCGAGCTGCGCCAAATCCAGGGCCTCCCCGCCGAAGATCACCCAGCGCAGCGACAGGCCGCTGTCGGCGGCGGCCCGATCCGCCTCGACCAGCTGGTAGAACGCGGTCGGGGTCTGGTTGAGCACGGTGACGTGTTCGCGGCGCAGCAACGCCAGGAACACGTCCGGGGAGCGGGCGGTGTCGTGGTCGACGACGACGAGCCGGCCGCCGTAGGCCAGTGCCCCCCACATCTCCCACACCGAGAAGTCGAACGCGTAGGAGTGGAACATCGTCCACACGTCGTGCCGGTCGAACCGGTAGCGCGGGGCGGTGGCGTCGAGCAGCGCCACGACGGTGCGGTGCGGCACCATCACGCCCTTGGGGCGGCCGGTGGAGCCGGAGGTGTAGATGACGTAGGCGGTGTGGTCGGGGCGGCGCGGGCCGCGGCGTTCCCGCTCGCTCAGCGCGGTGTCCGGCAACGCCGCGATCTCCGCGGCGATGATCGCGTCGTCCAGCAGGATCGTGGGAATGTCGGTGCGCGGCAGCGACTCCCGGTATCCGCTGGTGGTGACCACGCACACCGGCCGGGCGTCGTCGAACATGAACGCCAGCCGCTCCGGCGGATACGCCACGTCGACCGGCAGATACGCGGCCCCGGTGTCGAGGACGGCCAGCAGCACCGCGACCAGATGGGTGGTGCGCGGCAGCGCCACCGCGACGAGCGTGCCCGGCGCGGCGCCGCGCGCGGCGAACGCGCGGGCCAGCCGGTGCACGTGGCTCGACAGCTGCCGGTAGGTGAGCTGCCCGTCGACGCCGGTGACGGCGACCGCGTCGGGGGTGGTGGCGGCGGCCCGGTCGAACAGGCCCATCAGGGTCGGCCCGGAGCCGGGGACGGGGGGCACGACCGGTTCGTGTTCGGCGGGTTCGAGCAGGTCGATGTCGCCGACGGGCACGGCCGGGTCGGTGGTGACCGCGTCGAGCAGCCGCAGGAACCGCTGCACCAGCGCGGTGACGGTGTCGGCGTCGAACAGGGCGGTGGCGTAGGTGAACGCGGCGTCCAGGCCCGCGGGTTCGGCGACCCCGGTGGTGGGTTGCTCCCCGATCGTCAGCTGCAGGTCGAACTTGGCGACGTGCGGGTCGGCGTCGAGGGCCTCGACGGTCAGGCCGGGCAGGTCCAGGTGGGGGCGTTCGTTGTTCTGGAATTCCAGGACCACCTGGAACAGCGGGGTGTGGTCGAGGGCGCGGGCCGGGGCCAGCGCGTCGACGAGCTTCTCGAACGGCAGCTCGGTGTGCCCGAACGCGGCGAGGTCGACCTCGCGGGTGCGTTCGAGGTGGTCGGCGAAGGACAGGGCGCCGGTGACCGGGGTGCGCAGCACCAGGGTGTTGACGAACATGCCGACCAGGTCGTCGAGGGCGCGGTGGCCGCGGCCGGCGATGGGGGTGCCGATCGTGATGTCGTCGCTGCCGGAGACGCGGGCGAGCAGCACCGACAGGGCGGCGTGCACGGTCATGAACAGGGTCGCGCCGTGCCGGGCGGCCAGGTCCTGCAGGCGGCGGTGCACCTCGGCGGGGACGGTGAAGTGCACGGTGTCGCCGTGGAAGGACTGCTGCGCGGGCCGCGGCCGGTCGGTGGGCAGCGCCAGCACCTCCGGGACGCCGGCGAGGGTGCGGCGCCAGTGCTCGAGGTGCCGGGCGGCCAGCGACTCCGGGTCGTCGAGGTCGCCGAGCAGCTCCCGCTGCCACAGGGCGT
>NZ_JADZGH010000234.1:0-6503 GCF_015865005.1 Rhodococcus sp. CX | reverse complement strand
GCTGCTGCGGGCCAGGTAGGCGGTCATCACGTCGCGGGCCAGCGGCGCCATGGAGGCGCCGTCGGCGGCGATGTGGTGCACGACCAGCACGAGCACGTGCTCGTCCGGGCCGGGGGTGAACAGGGCGGCGCGCAGCGGGATCTCGGTGGCCACGTCGAAACCGGCGGTGATGGTGGCGAAGATCCGGTCCGGCAGGCCGGCCGCGGCGATGGGGATCGGCTGCAGGTCCGGCATGGCCCGCTCCGGCGGCGCGATCCGCTGCACCGGGCCGCCGGCGTCGGCCGGATACCAGGTGCGCAGGCTTTCGTGGCGGGTCAGCACGTCGTGCACGGCGGTGGTCAGCGCCGCGGTGTCCAGCCGCCCGGTCAGCCGGATGGCGAGGGGAATGTTGTAGGCCGCGGAGGTGGGGTCGAACTGGTTGACGAACCACATGCGCTGCTGCGCCGGGGACAGCGGGATCTGCTCCGGCCGCTGCCCCGCGGTGAGCGGGATGCGGGCCAGCACCCGGGTGGCGAGCAGCGAGTTGCCGCCGATGTCGAAGAAGCTGTCGTCGACGGAGACCCGCTCGTGGCCGAGCACCTCGGCGACGAGTTCGGCGATGGTCGCCTCGAGCTCGGAGCTCGGCGGGTGGTAGTCGCCGCCCCCGACGGTCAGGTCCGGCACCGGTAGGGCGCGCCGGTCGAGTTTGCCGACCGGGGTCAGCGGGATCTCGTCGAGCACCACGATCGCGGCGGGCACCATGTGGGCGGGCAGCCGGCCGGCGGCGTGGACGCGCAGGGCGGCGGTGTCGACGGTGCGGCCGATGTCGGGCAGCACGTAGGACACCAGCGCGGTGTCGCCGGAGGGGGCGGTGTGGCCGAGGGTGACCGCGAAGGTCACGTCCGGGTGGGCGGCGAGCGCGGCGTCGATCTCGCCGAGTTCGATGCGGAAGCCGCGGACCTTGACCTGGAAGTCGGTGCGGCCGAGGTATTCGACGGTGCCGTCGGCGCGCCAGCGCACCACGTCGCCGGTGCGGTACATCCGTTCCCCGGGGCGGCCGTAGGGGTCGGCGACGAACCGGGCGGCGGTCAGGTCCGGGCGGCGGTGGTAGCCGCGGGCCACCCCGGGGCCGGCGATGTAGAGTTCGCCGGCCACCCCGACCGGGACCGGACGCAGCCGGTCGTCGAGGATCACCTCGTGGAAGCCGATGGCCGGGCGGCCGACGGTGACGGTTTCCCCGGGGTGCATGTCGGGGCTGACGCTGGTTTCGATGGTCGCCTCGGACGGCCCGTAGCCGTTGTACATGTGCCGGTTCGGGGCCCAGCGTGCCACCAGTTCCGGTGGGCAGGCCTCCCCCGCGACGACGAGCACGTCCAGGTGGTCGAGCCCGGCCGGGTCGAGCGAGGCGAGCGCGGTCGGGGTGATGAACGCGTGGGTGACGTGTTCGTCGCGCAGGATGCGGGCCAGTTCGTCGCCGCCGTACACGGTGGGCGGGACGATCACCAGCGTCGCGCCGGCGCAGAACGCCTTGGTCAGCTCGAAGATCGACGCGTCGAAACTGGGCGAGGCCAGATGCGACACCCGCGCCCCGTGCGTGATGGAGAAGTGTTGCCGCACTTCGGCGTTGAGGTTGGTCAGGCCGCGGTGCGCGACGACGACGCCCTTGGGTCGGCCGGTGGAGCCGGAGGTGTAGATCAGGTAGGCGGGGTGGTCGAAGTGCAGCGGGGAGCGGCGGTCGGCGTCGGTGACCGGGTCCGCGGAGACGGTGGCCAGGCGGGCGCGGACCTGCGGGTCGTCGAGCACCAGCCACGGCACCGTCTCCGGCAGCGCGGCGCGGTGCGCGGCGGTGGTCAACCCGATGGTGGCGCGGCAGTCGGTGAGCATGTAGCCGATCCGCTCGGCCGGATAGGTCGGGTCGACGGGCACGAACGCGGCCCCGGACTTGGTGACCGCCCACACCGCGGCGACCGACTCGATGGACCGGGAGATGCCCAGGGCGACAAATGTTTCCGGGCCGGCGCCGGCGTCGATCAGCACCCGCGCGACGCGGTTGGACCAGGCGTCGAGTTCGCCGTAGGTGACGGTGCGGCCCTCGAAGGACAACGCCACCGACTCCGGGACGATCGCGGCGACCGAGGACAGCAGTTCCGGCCACAGCTGCGGGGACACCGGCGGCAGGCCCCGCGCCGGGGCGAGCGTCGCCAGCTCGGTGGGGGTGACGATCTCGATGTCGCCGACCGGCCGGTCCGGGGCGGTGACGATCGCGGTGAGGATCCGCCGGAACCGGTCGGCGAAGGAGACGACGGTGTCCGGATCGAACAGGTCGGTGGCGTAGGTGAACGCCGCCCGCAGCCCGGCCGGCCCGTGCTCGTCGGTGGATTCGGCGATCGCCAGCTGCAGATCGAAGTGCGACAGGGCCGGTTCGAGGTCGAGCACCGTGGCGGTCAGGCCGGGCAGGGTCACCTCGGGGCGTTCGATGTCCTGGAACTCGAGGAGCACCTGGAACAGCGGCGAGTAGGCGGTCGAGCGGGGCGGATCGAGCACCTCCACGAGCCGCTCGAACGGGATGTCGGCGTGCGTGAACGCGGACAGGTCGGTGGTGCGCACCCGCTCGAGCAACGCGGTGAACGACTCCCGGTCGTCGACGCCGGTGCGCAGCACCACGGTGTTGACGAACATGCCGACCATGTCGTCGAGGGCGCGGTCGCCGCGGCCGGCCACCGGCGTGCCGACCACGATGTCGGTGGACGACGACAGCCGCGCCAGCAGCACCGACAGCGCCGCGTGCACCACCATGAACAGCGACGCGTCGTGGGTGCGGGCCAGGGTGGTCAGCGCGCGGTGGGTGTCGGCGTCGACGGTGAACGGGATGCGGGCGCCGCGCTGGCTCTGCTGCACCGGCCGCGGCCGATCCAGCGGCAGTTCCAGCAGTTCGGGTACCCCGTCGAGGGTGTCGCGCCAGAACGCCAGCTGCCGCCCGGCGGTCGAGTCGGGGTCGGTGTCGTCGCCGAGCACCGCGTGCTGCCACATCGTGTAGTCGGGATACTGCACCGGCAGCGGCGTCCACTGCGGGGCCTCGCCGACGCTGCGGGCCGTGTAGGCGGCGATGACGTCGCGGGTCAGCGGCAGCATCGAGAACCCGTCCGCGGCGATGTGGTGCACCACGAGCACCAGGATGTGTTCGTGCTCGTCGACGGTGAGCAGCCGCAGCCGCACCGGGACCTCGGCGGCCACGTCGAAACCGGCGGACACCACGGCGGTGATGTCGGGGATCGGGTCGGTCGGGTCGGTGACGGCGGCGACGGTCAGCTCGGGCAGCGCCGCGGTCGCCGGCACCACCACCTGGGTCGGCCCGTCGTCGGTGAGCGGATAGCGGGTGCGCAGCGAATCGTGGCGCAGCGCCACGTCGGCGAGCGCGTGCCGCAGCGCGGCCACGTCGAGGGTGCCGGTCAGCCGCAGCGCGACGGCGATGTTGTAGGCCGGGGAGGCGGTGTCGAACTGGTTGATGAACCACATGCGCTGCTGCGCCGGGGACAGCGGAACCCTCTCCGGCAGTTCCACCGGCTGCAGCGGCGGCCGGGTCGGGCGCAGCGCGGTGTCGTCGCCGAGTTCGAGGCGGGCGGCCAGCGCCGCGACGGTGGGGCTGTCGAACAGGTCGCGCACCCCGATGTCGGTGCCCAGTGCCGCGGAGATCCGCGCGGCCAGGCGCATCGCGAGCAGCGAATTGCCGCCGAGATCGAGGAAGTTGTCGTGCACCCCGACCCGGTCGACGCCGAGCAGGTCCGCGAAGATCGAGGCGAGCAGTTCCTCGACGGTGCTGCGCGGGGCGGTGTGGTCGGCGGGGGTGACCGGTTCCGGGGCGGGCAGGGCGCGCCGGTCCAGTTTCCCGGTGGGGCCCACCGGCATCCGGTCCAGCACCGTGAGCTGGGCGGGCACCATGTAGTCGGGCAGGCGCCCGGCGGCGAACGTGAGCACCGCGGCGGGGTCGACGGAGCCGCCGGCGGCGGGCACGACGTAGCCGACGAGCCGGTCGTCGGCGCCGTGGTGCACGAGCACCGCGGCCTGCGCGACGTGCTCGTGGGCGCGCAGCGCGTGTTCGATCTCGCCGAGTTCGATGCGCTGGCCGCGGAGTTTGACCTGGAAGTCGCTGCGGCCGAGATAGCGCAGCGCCCCGTCGGCGCGCCAGGACACCAGATCGCCGGTGCGGTACATGCGTTCGCCGGTGCCGTAGGGGTTCGCGACGAACCGGTCGGCGGTCAGATCGGGGCGGAACGGATAGCCGCGGGCCAGCTGGATGCCGGACAGATACAGTTCGCCGACGCCGCCGACCGGCACCGGCTGCAGCCGCGCGTCCAGCACGTGCACGCGGGTGTTCCACACCGGGGTGCCGATGGGCACGTCGCCGGTGTCGGCGTCGGTGACCTGCCAGGCGGTGACGTCGACGGCCGCCTCGGTGGGCCCGTACAGGTTGTGCAGCGCCGTGGCGGGCAGCGCGGCGCGGGCGGCGCGGGCGGTGTCGGCGGGCAGCGCCTCGCCGCTACAGAACACCAGCCGCAGCGAGCGGCAGCGGTGCGGGTCGATGGCCTCGACGAACACCGCGAGCATCGACGGCACGAAGTGCACGACGGTGACGCCGGTGTCCTCGATCAGCCGGGTCAGGTAGGCGGGGTCGCGGTGCCCGTCGGGGGCGGCGACGACCAGCCGCGCCCCGGTCTGCAGGGGCCAGAAGAACTCCCACACCGACACGTCGAAGGTGGCGGGGGTCTTCTGCAGCACGGTGTCGTCGGCGGTCAGCGGGTAGGCGTGCTGCATCCAGCGCAGCCGGTTGACGATGGCGGCGTGGGAGACCGCCACGCCCTTGGGGCGGCCGGTCGAACCGGAGGTGTACAGGACGTAGGCCAGGTCGTCGGGGCGCAGCGGCGCGGTGCGTTCGGCGTCGGTGACCGGGGTGTCCGGGTAGCCGCCGGTGTCGAGCCGGTCCAGATACACGACGGCGGAGCCGGCGGGCAGGTCGGCGTGGTCGGCGGTGGTGGTCAGCACGCAGGCCGGGGCCGCGTCGGCCAGCACGTAGCCGAGCCGGTCGGCGGGATGGTCGGGGTCGAGCGGCAGGTGCGCGGCGCCGGTCTTGCCGGCGGCGTACATGCCGACGAGCAGGTCGATCGAGCGGTGCATGGCCAGCGCCACGATGGTGCCGGGGCCGACGCCGAGGCCGATGAGGTGGCGGGCGAGGCGGTTGGCGCGGGCGTCGAACTCGGCATAGCCGAGGGTGGTGTCGCCGAACACCACGGCCGGGGCGTCGGGGCTGCGCCGGACCTGCGCGTCGAACAGGTCGACGAGGGTGCCGTCGACGCGGGGGACGTCGGTGGCGTTCCACTCGGCGAGGATCCGGGTGCGTTCGGTGGGGGTGAGCAGATCCAGGTCGCCGATCGGGACGTCGGGGGTGTCGACGGCGGCGGTGAGCAGCCGCACGAACCGGTCCGCGAACGCGGCGGCGGTGGCGCGGTCGAACAGGTCGGTGGCGTAGGACAGCGCCCCGCTGAGCGCGACCGGGCCGCCGTCGTCGCCGGGCACCTCGCTGAGCAGCAGGTGCAGGTCGAATTTGGTGGTGTCGGTGGCGATCTCGGTGGCGTCGACGGTCAGCCCGGGCAGCTCGAGGTGGGCGGCCTCGTTGTTCTGGAAGGCGAGCATCACCTGGAACAGCGGCGAGTAGGCGGCGGAGCGGCCGGCGGCGACGGTGTCGACGACCAGTTCGAACGGCACGTCGGTGTGCTCGAAGCTGTCGAGATCGATCGCGCGGACCGCCTGCAGGTGCTCGGCGAAGGAGCGCCCGCCGGACACCGGGGTGCGCAGCACGACGGTGCCGACGAACATGCCGACCAGCTCGTCGAGGGCGCGGTCGCCGCGGCCGGACACGGGGCTACCGATGCTGATGTCGTCGCTGCCGGACAGCCGCGCGAGCAGCGCCGCCAGCGCGGCGTGCACCGTCATGAACGGGGTCGCGGCGTGGGCCTGCGCGATCGCCCCGATGCGCCGGTACAGCTCCGGGGCGATGTCGAACCGGACGGTGTCGCCGCGGAAGGACTGCTGCGGCGGCCGCGGCCGGTCGGTGGGCAGGGACAACAGTTCGGGGGCGCCGGCGAGGCGGTCGCGCCAGAACGCGAGCTGGCGGCCGGCGACCGACTCGGGATCGGCGGGGTCGCCGAGCCAGCCGCGCTGCCACAGCGCGAAGTCGGCGTACTGCACCGGCAGCGGTTCCCACGCGGGGGCGCTGCCGCTGCTGCGGGCCAGGTAGGCGGTCATCACGTCGCGGGCCAGCGGCGCCAGGGACGCACCGTCGGCGGCGATGTGGTGGGCGATCACCGCCAGGACGTGCTCGTCGTCGCCGAGTTCGAACAGCGTGACCCGCAGCGGCAGGTCGGTGGCGACGTCGAATCCGGTGGCCGCGCAGGCGGCGAGGGCGTCGTCGAGGCGGTCGGCGGGGACCGGGACCGGGTCGAGGGCGGGCACGGTGTCCGGGGACAGCA
>NZ_JADZGH010000233.1:35994-45293 GCF_015865005.1 Rhodococcus sp. CX | reverse complement strand
AGTGCGCCGCCGGATCCGGCGACAACCCCGTCGAGGTCCTCGGGGCTGGTCGGGCCGGACGGGCGGACGGTGGCGCGCGGCGTCGTCGCCTACGACGCGAGCGAACTGGACTTCATGATCGGCTTCTCGACGCAGAACCTGCCGCCGGATCTGCAGCGACCCGTCGTGCACGCCGACGACCTCGCCCGCCTCTAGGGTCAGGAAGCCGCCTGCAGCGGAGCCGCGGCCAGGGCGGCGAGGGTTTCCGAGCAGCCCGCCTCGACCCGCACATCCGCGAAGCGATCGCCGCGGGTGCGCCCGCGATTGACGATTGCGACCGGCTTACCGTCCGCGGCGGCCCTTCGAACGAACCGCAGCCCGGACTGCACCGTCAGCGAACTGCCCGCCACGAGCAGCGCGTCGGCCTCGTCGACGAGCGCGTACGCCCGCTCGACGCGGTCGCGGGGGACGAACTCCCCGAAGTACACGATGTCGGGTTTGAGCATCCCGCCGCACCGCACACAGTCGACGATCCGAAAGTCGTCGGTGTTCTCGACCACCGCATCCGCATCCGGCGCCACCTCCGAACCCGTTGTCGCGTGGACGTGTTCGAGGAATCCGGGATTGGCGGCGGTCAGCAGTTCGGAGAGCGTGAACCGCGAGATGCGATGGTCGCAGGCGAGGCAGCGCACCTGCGCGTAGGTGCCGTGCAGGTCCACCACGCGGCGGCTGCCGGCCTTGGTGTGCAGCAGGTCCACGTTCTGGGTGATCACCCCGAGCACCGTGCCGCGACGCTCCAGTGCGGCGAGTGCGCGATGCCCGTCGTTGGGGCGGGCGGCGTCCATGTGACGCCAGCCGATGTGATTGCGCGCCCAGTAGCGGCGGCGGAACACCGGATCGCCGACGAACTGCTGGAAGGTCATCGGGTTGCGCGGGGGAGAGGTCGGGCTCCGGTAGTCCGGGATGCCGGAATCGGTGCTGAGCCCGGCGCCGGTCAGAACCGCGACCCGACGCCCGGCCAGCAGCGAGTGCAGTTCGTCGATCACGTCGTCCACGGTAGCGCGCCCGATCCGCGCGTTCCGTCCCGCGCGGCGCCGGCAGTGAACACAATGGACCGATGGCACCGACAGGCAAGTCGTCCGACGCCGTCGAACTGGTCGTCGGCGACCGGACCGTGCGCCTGACGCATCCGGACCGGGTGTACTTCCCGAAGACGGGCGCGACGAAACTGGACCTGGCGCAGTACTACATGGCGGTCGGCGACGGCATCGTGCGGGCGCTGCGGGAACGGCCGTGCATGCTGCACCGCTTCCCGGAGGGGCTCGACGGTGACAAGGTGCACCAGAAGCGCCTGCCGCGCGGCGCCCCGGACTGGGTGCAGACCGTGCAGGTCCACTTCCCGCGCTACGACCGCTACGCCGACGAACTGTGCGTCACCCATCTCGCGGACGTGGTGTGGGCGGTGCAGATGTCCACGGTCGAGTTCCACCCGTGGAACTCGCGGCGCGCGGACGTCGAACGCCCCGACGAGTGGCGCATCGATCTGGATCCGATGCCGCAATGCGATTTCGATACCGTGCGGCGCGTCGCGGGTGTCGTGCACGAGGTGCTCGACGAACTGGGCGCGACCGGGTGGCCGAAGACGTCGGGTGGTCAGGGTCTGCACGTGTACGTGCGGATCGAACCGCGGTGGGAGTTCGGTGATGTGCGCCGGGCCGCACTCGCGTTCGCGCGCGAGATCGAGCGGCGGGTTCCGAAGGACGTCACCACCACCTGGTGGCGCAAGGACCGGGATCCGACGAAGCTGTTCGTCGACTACAACCAGAACGCGCGCGACCACACGATCGCCGCGGCGTACTCGGTGCGCGGGGTCCCGGAAGCGACCGTGTCGGCGCCGGTGTGATGGGACGAGATCGACGACGTCGACCCCCGGGACCTCACGATGCGGACGGTGCCGGACCGGTTCGCGGAACTGGGCGATCTGCACGCCGGGATCGACGACGCGGTGTTCGCGCTCGATCCGCTGTTCGAGTGGGCGGACCGGGACGAGGCGTCCGGTCTCGAAGAGCCGGATCAGTAGCCCGCGCTGGTGTCGATGACTGCGATGAGTTCGGCGCCGGAGGCGAAGCGGGTGACGTTCTCGACGACGTGTTCGACGAAGGCGGGCACCCGTAGCGCGGGCGGGTTCGAATCGTGCGGGGTGATGATCGCGTTCGGCAGCGACCACAGGGGATGGCCGTCGGGGAGGGGTTCGGGATCGGTGACGTCGAGACCGGCACCGGCGATCGTTCCGGTGGAGAGGGCGTCGACGAGCGCGTCGGTATCGACGAGCGATCCGCGGGCGACGTTGACGACCCACGCCGACGGCTTCATCGCCGCGAACTGACGGGCACCGACCAGCCGCACGGTCTTCGCGGTCGCGGGGGCGGCGATCACGAAATGGTCTGCAGCGGGCCAGAGTTCGTCGATCCGTTCGACCGGGAGAGTCTCGGTGGCGCCGGGGACCGGACGGCCGCTGCGGGTCACCGCGAGCGAATGTGCGCCGATGCCGGCCAGCATCGGGATCAGCGCCCGGCCGATACCGCCGGCGCCGACGATGCCGACGGTCGCGCCACGCAGTGTGCCGAGAAGCGGGTAGAACTCCGTCGGCGTCCACGACGACGCGGCCAGGTGGGCGGGCAGTGCCCGCACTCCGGCGAGGAGCAGCGCCAGGGCGTGCTCGGCGACCGTGGCGGCGAAGGCTCCGGCCGCGGAGGTCCAGGTCAGCTGCGGATGCGCCTTCACGGTGCCGCCCTCGAGCCACTGCTCGACCCCTGCGGCGGGCAACTGCACCCAGCGCACCGACTCGGGTAACGACGCCGGGAACTCGGCGGGTCCACCGGTCCACACCAGGGCGTCGGGTTGCTCGTCGAGTCGGCACGGCACGCCGCCGCCCCGCACTATCGCCTCCTCGAACAACACGTCCGAGGTGGGACCGACAGCGATACGGGGCGGACGCGTGAAGGTCATGGTTCCGACTCTATTCGCGCGCCCGCCCCGGGTCATCCCGTGTGCTGTGCTCAGACGACCTCGACGAGCGGGTAGACCCCGTTCTCGTCGTGGACTTCACGTCCGGTCACCGGCGGATTGAACACGCACAGCATCCGCATCCGGGTGTCCGGTTCGACGCGATGCCGCTCGTGGCCGTTCAGCAGGTACATCGTGCCCGGCGCCAGCGGGTACACGGTGCCGGTCTCGAGGTCGGTGAGGGTGCCGGTGCCCTCGACGAGCCACACCGCCTCGACGTGGTTCGCGTAGTGGAACTCGTTGACGGTGCCGGCCTGGATGGTGGTCTCGTGGAAGGAGAATCCGACGCGGTCGCCGCCGAGCACGATGCGCTTGCTGCGCCAGTTCCCGTTCTCGGCCTCGACGTCGCGGTCGGTGCCGGTGATTTCGTCGGTGGTGCGTACGATCATGAAAAATCCTCTGCTGTAAAGACTTTCGCTTCAGGGCTGCGGCTGCGGATCAGGCGCAGACCTTCGCGGTGGCCTCGGCGATGATGTTGAGCCCGTACTCGAGCTCGTCGTCGGTGACGGTCAGCGGCGGCAGCAGCTTGACGACCTCGTCGGACGGTCCCGCGGTCTCCGCGAGCAGACCCTCCTCGAACGCGAACGCGCACACCTTCTGCGCGTCGCTCGGATCGTCGAACACCAGACCCTGGACGAGACCGCGACCGCGGGTGGACACGCCGTCGAACATCGTCGCCAGGTTCATGAACGTCTGGCGGATCCGTTCCCCCTTCCGCAGGGTGTCGCGTTCGAGGCGATCGTCGGACCAGTAGTGGTCGAGGGCGGCCCGCGCGGTCACGAACGCGGGGTTGTTGCCGCGGAACGTGCCGTTGTGCTCGCCCGGGCCCCACACGTCCAGTTCGCGTTTGAACAGGGTCAGCGCCAAGGGAAGTCCGTAACCGCCGATCGACTTCGACAGGGTCACGATGTCCGGTGTGATGCCCGCGGCCTCGAAGGAGAAGAACGGTCCGGTGCGGCCGCAGCCCATCTGCACGTCGTCGACGATGAGCAGGATGCCGCGCTCGGTGCACAGATCGGCCAGCGCGCGCAGCCACTCGGGGCGCGCGACGTTCACGCCGCCCTCGCCCTGCACGGTTTCCACGATCACCGCGGCCGGCCGGTTCAGGCCGCTGCCCGAATCGTCGAGGACGCGCGAGAACCAGTGGAAGTCCTCGGTGGCGCCGTCGAAGTAGCCGTCGAACGGCATCGGGGTCGCGTGCACGAGCGGCACACCGGCGCCCGCGCGCTTCATGGAATTTCCGGTCACCGACAGCGAGCCCAGCGTCATACCGTGAAAAGCGTTGGTGAAGTTGACGATCGACTCGCGGCCGGTCACCTTGCGGGCCAGTTTCAGCGCTGCCTCGACGGTGTTGGTTCCGGTCGGGCCGGGGAACTGCACCTTGTAGTCCAGTCCGCGCGGATCGAGGATCGTGCGTTCGAACGATTCGAGCAGTTCCCGCTTGGCCACGGTGTGCATGTCCAGGCTGTGGGTGATGCCGTCGTTCATGATGTAGTCCACGAGCGCGGTCTTGAGCACCGGGTTGTTGTGCCCGTAGTTCAGGGCGCCGGCGCCGGCGAAGAAGTCGAGGTAGTCCTTGCCGTTCTCGTCGCGCAGCCACGAGCCCGATGCGGTTTCGAAAACCGTGGGCCAGGAGCGACTGTAGCTGCGTACCTCGGATTCGAGATTCTCGAAAATGTCGGTCCGAGAAATTTCACGCTGTTCCAGGATGGTCATTTCTGCGTGCTCCTCCTGTTTTGAATTGTGATCGGGACCGAAAATTTCAGTCGCCGATTGTGTAGAGATCTTCGGGCAGGTGGGAATCGGGGAAATCGTCCGCTGCGAACAGATCGGTGCGCGTGATATAGGTGCCGCGCTGCTGGGCGACGGCCGTGAACAACGCGATGGAGGCCGAGTTGTCCGGACTGATGGTGGTCTCCAGGCGGGTCACACCGCAGTGGCGGAGCCGGTCCAGGAGCGTGTGCAGCATCCGGGCCGCCACGCCGCGTCCCCGCTGATCTTCGTCGACGGCGACCTGCCACACGAACAACGTGCCGGGCGCCTCCGGGCGGCGGTAGCCGGTGACGAACCCGACCGGCCGGTCGAACTCGTCGGTCGCGACGAGCGAGGTCGCGGCGTAGTCACGGCACCACAGCACATAGGCATACGAGGAATTGACATCGAGCACCCGGGAATCGCGAGCGATTTCCCAGATCCGAATTCCGTCTGCGATGCGAGGTGTCCTGAACTGCAATTCGGCCGGCGTTCGCAAGCTCGGTTCGGCCGGTGCGAGGGTCGGGGTACTTCTCTCCGTAACGGGCGTCATAAGTAATGGCAACGTAACAACCACGTGTGCCGAAATCACGCGCGTCGCGGAAATCGATCTTCGGAACCCCGGATTACACGCAGGTAAGAGCACTCGAGTGAGATGGGCCACATCGTGTAGCGATCGGTGCGGCCCCACCGATTACTTCGGGCTCGCCAGCGCGAACGGGAGCACCGCTTCGGCGCCCGCTGCGCGCAGCGTCCGCGCCGCCATCGTCAGCGTCCACCCCGTGTCGGTGACGGCGTCGACCAGCAGCACCGGACCGTCGACACCCGTGAGGTCCGGCGGGATCCACGCATCGACGAGCGCGGCGATGCGATAGGCCGAGTTCGCCGCCGTCACCGGCGGCCGCCCCGGACGGGACCGCAACGTGCCCAGATCCCGCAGGCGGCCGATCCGGGCCAGACCCGCGGCCAGCGAGCCGACGAGCAGCGGATGCGACTCCGACTCCACGGCCATCACCGCGACCGGGCGCTGTGCCCAGTCCCACGCGGCGAGCACCGAGATCGCGGCCCGCATGAGCTCGTCCGGGGCGGGGGCGTCCGGACCGTCCAGCAGCGCGCGCAGTCGTGGACCCCACCCCAGGTCGGACAACCGGCCCAGCACCCGCCCGGGTTCGGGTCCGTCGGTGATCCGCCCGGACAGCGACACCCCCAGCTTCGCCATGCCCGTCGGCCACTGCTTGCGCGGCGCGAGATCGACACCCGGGCGGTCCAGGCGCGCCACCGTCTGCGCCACACCGGCTTCCTCCACGTCGGTGCTCCAGCGCGGGCCGCAGCAGTTGTCGCACCGGCCGCAGCCCTCGGCGGAGGCCGTGAGCTCCGGGTCGTCGAGCTGCCGGCGCAGGAACAGCATCCGGCACTCGGTGGTGCGTTCGTATTCGAGCATGGCGGCCTGCTCGGCGGCGCGGGCCTCCTCGAGCCGGGCGTAGCGCGGCGCGTCGTAGTGCCACGGCTGCCCGGTCGCGACCCAGCCGCCCTTGACGCGGCGCACCGCACCGTCGACGTCGAGCACCTTGAGCACCATCTCGAGCCGCTCGTGGATCTGAACCGGTCGCGGCTCGATCGCCGGCGTCGACTGCGGACGGTCGGTGTCGAGCACCTCCACGACCCGGCGCACCAGCGCCTCGTCGGGGAACGCGACCGACGCGAACCACTTCCAGATCTGCTGATCCTCGCGGCCCGGCAGGAGAACGACCTCGGCACGATCGGTGGAGCGGCCCGCGCGGCCGACCTGCTGGTAGTAGGAGATGGGGGAGGACGGTGCCCCGAGATGCACCACGAACCCCAGGTCCGGTTTGTCGAAGCCCATGCCCAGCGCCGACGTCGCCACCAGCGCCTTGACGCGGTTGTTCAGCAGATCCGCCTCGAGTTGCTCGCGTTCGGCGGTGTCGGTCTGCCCGGTGTACGCGGCGACGGCGTAACCCCGCTCGGCGAGCAACGCCGCCAGATCCTGCGCCGCCGACACGGTCAGCGCGTAGACGATGCCGGAGCCGGGCAGCTCACCCAGATGCTCGGCCAGCCACGCCGCGCGGCGTGCGGGCTCGTCGATCCGGACGACCGACAGGTGCAGCGAGGGGCGGTCCAGGCCGCCGCGCAGCACCAGCGTTTCCGCGGTGCCCTCGCCGACGCCCAACTGGGCGGCCACGTCGGCCACGACGCGATCGTTCGCGGTCGCGGTCGTCGCCAGCACGGGGATGCCCTCGCCGAGTTCGGCGACGAGCGTGCGGATCCGCCGGTAGTCCGGGCGGAAGTCGTGACCCCAGTCGGACACACAGTGCGCCTCGTCGACCACGACGAGACCGGCATCGCGGGCCAGGGCGGGCAGCACCTGATCGCGAAAGTCGGGATTGTTCAACCGTTCCGGGCTGACCAGCAGGACGTCGATCTCACCGGACGCGATGCGCTCGTGGATCTCGTCCCACTCGGTGACGTTGCCGGAGTTGATCGTCGCCGCCCGCACCCCGGCGCGTTCGGCGGACTCGACCTGGTTGCGCATGAGCGCCAGCAGCGGCGAGACGATCACCGTCGGACCGTGCCCGTGGGCACGCAGCAGTTTGGCGGAAATGAAGTACACCGCGGACTTGCCCCACCCGGTGCGCTGCACCACGAGCGCGCGGCGCCGCTGCACCACCAGCGCCTCGATCGCCGTCCACTGGTCCTCGCGCAGGCGCGCGTGCGGGCCGGCCAGTTCGCGCAGGAGTCGTTCGGCCTCGTCACGCAGATTCGTCGTCGCGATACTCATGCGGACCATCGTGCCGGAACAGGGTGACACGGAACGCGGGACGGTGGCTCCCGGTGCCGGTGGGGCGGTGCCGCGTCGAACGCACGGCCCGGCGCGGTGAACGGTCACAACCATGCGACGAGCGCGCAACGATCCTACGATCGCGCTTCCGGTAACAGACCAGCCGGTCGCCCCGATGGCACGCAGTGCCGCAATTGTAGAAGCCGTTGCGCAACAGTAGGTTACGCCCCTCGCGTGTCCTGGGCCGGGCTCGAGGGCAGGCGAGTGGTGTGGGTCCCTCGGGCCGGAAGAATGTGACGGGCCTTTCCTTGCGGCGGCTAATCTGGGCGCATGAACGGGCACCACCTTCTTTCCGATGTCACGTCGGAGTCGAACCGAATTCACCACTCCGCGTTTCGGAACAAGATCGTTTCTGCCGAGGAGGCGGTGCGGTACATCCACCCCGGTGACACGGTCGCGATCAGCGGGTTCGGCAGTGCCGGCACTCCCAAGGCCGTCACACCCGCGCTCGCGGAGCGGATCCGGCACGCCCGCGCCGGCGGTACGGACTTCACGATCAACCTTCTCACCGGTGCCTCCGTCGCCGCCGAGACCGAACGCATGCTCGCGGAGGTCGACGGCATCTCGCTGCGCATGCCCTACCAGTCCGAGGCGACGGCACGCCGCTCCATCAACTCCGGTGGCATGGACTACCTCGACATCCACCTGTCCCACGTGGCCCAGCAGGTCTGGGAGGGGTACTACGGGCACATCGACGTCGCGGTCATCGAGGTCTCCGGCATCACGGAGAGCGGTGAACTGATCCCGTCGACGTCGATCGGCAACAACAAGACCTGGCTCGACGTCGCCGAGAAGGTCGTCCTCGAGGTCAACTCCTGGGTGCCGGACGCGATGAACGGGATCCACGACGTCTACTACGGCACCGCGCTGCCCCCGAACCGCAAGCCGATCATGTTGACCGGCGTCGAGGACCGCATCGGCCAGCCCACCCTGCGCGTCGACCCGGCCAAGGTCGTCGCCGTCGTCGAGACCAACCTGCGCGACAGCGCGATGCCGCTGACTCCGCCGGACGCCGTCAGCAAGACGATCGCCGGGCACGTACTGGAGTTCTTCGAGTTCGAGGTCTCCAAGGGACGCCTGCCCGCCGATTCGCTGTTGCCGCTCCAGTCCGGTGTCGGCAACGTCGCCAACGCGGTGCTGCAGGGCCTCGACGCCGGACCGCACAAGGGGTTGACCTGCTATTCCGAGGTCATCCAGGACGGGATGCTGCACCTGATCAAGCACGGCACCGTGAAGTACGCATCCGCGACGTCGCTCGCGTTGACCGCGGAGGGTGTCGACGAGCTGGTGGCCAACATCGACTTCTACCGGGAGCACATCGTGCTGCGGCCGCAGGAGATCAGCAACCACCCGGAGATCGTCCGCCGCCTCGGCATCATCGCCATGAACGGCATGCTCGAGGCCGACATCTACGGCAACGTCAACTCCACCCATGTCATGGGAACCAAGATGATGAACGGCATCGGTGGTTCCGGCGACTTCGCTCGCAACGGCTATCTGTCGATGTTCCTGAGCCCGTCGACCGCGAAGGGCGGCAGCATCTCGGCGATCGTGCCGATGGTGCCGCACGTCGACCACACCGAGCACGACACCCAGGTGATCGTCACCGAGCAGGGCCTCGCCGATCTGCGCGGGCTGTCTCCGC
>NZ_JADZGH010000233.1:30727-35984 GCF_015865005.1 Rhodococcus sp. CX | reverse complement strand
CGCCCACCCCGACTACCGGGACGCGCTGCACGAATATGTCGCGCGTGCCGAGGCCGAAGCCGGCGGGCACACCCCGCACCTCCTCGGCGAGGCACTGTCGTTCCATCAGCGGTTCGTGGAAACCGGGTCCATGCTCCCGTGATCGTCCACCCGCGCCGGTCGGTGGATCAGTTTCCACCCACCGGCGCGGGATCGATCTGCTGCTGCGGCAGCGACTCGGTGAGCGCGGCCGACACCTCCTGCAAGGGGGACGGTCCGGACCCGTTCGGCACCGTCAACGCGACGTAGACCGGCCGGTCCACCGCGAACCACGTACTCGCGGCGATGCCCTCGGCTTCGCCCGACACCTCGAACCACTGCACGCCGTCGACGACCTGCAGCGCCGCCGCCGCATCGAATTCGGCGGGACGATCCAGACCGCACCGCAGCACCACCGGTTCCGCATCGGCGGTCTGCCAGGCCGCGGTGCCGGGCGGAGCGGGATCGACCAGTTCGGCGCGCGTGTAGTCCCCGAGCTTCTCGGGCAGTGCCGCGAGCAGGTCTGCGCACGCGGCGGATTCGGCCTGCGGCGCGGGAACCGGTCCGAGTGCGAGCGGGCCGAGCACCGGATTGCGGTCGATGATCACCGCGGCGACGACGACTCCGGCGAGCAACGCGACCGGCAGTGCGATGGCCGTCGCGATCACCGCGGGATGGCGGCGTTCCTCCTCGGCCACCTGTGCGTCGGCACCGGCGGCGTCGGATTCGGGTTCGGGAGAAGAATCGGATTCGATCATCAGGTCCATCTTCGGGAGCGGTAGCGTGACCCGAACCTATCAGTGCCTGTCACGGCACCGGACCGCACCGGCCGGAGCCGGAAGGAGACTTCTGCCACCGTGCCCGACCCCACCGGCCCCACCGTCGCCGAACTCGGCGAATTCCCCGTCATCGATCGCGCGACCGCCGGCCGTCGCCAGCCCGCGACGACCCTGGTCGGGCCGGGACACGATGCAGCACTCGTCGCCGCGTCCGACGGCCGCGTCGCCGTTTCCACGGACATGCTCGTCGAGGGCAGGCACTTCCGGCTGGACTGGTCGAGTCCACAGCAGGTCGGACGCAAAGCTGCGGCGCAGAACGGTGCGGACGTCGCGGCGCTCGGCGCCCGCCCGACCGCGTTCGTCGTCGCACTCGGGTGCCCGCCCGGTACCCCCGTGGCCGTGCTCGAGGGGATCTCCGCCGGTCTGGGGGAAGCCGCCGAGGAGATGGGCGCGGGGGTCGTCGGCGGCGACCTCGTGCAGGCCGATCAGGTGATCGTCTCGGTGACGGTGCTCGGCGACCTCGAAGGCCGGGCGCCGCTGCTGCGCACCGCGGCCCGGCCCGGTGACGTCCTCGCGCTGGCCGGCACCCTGGGCCGGTCCGCCGCGGGGTTGGCGCTGCTGCTCGCCGGTCACGGCGGTCACCCCGATCTGGTGGAGGCCCACCGCGTTCCGGCCCCGCCGTACGCAGCGGGGCCGGCGGCGGCGCGGGCGGGTGCGCGCGCCGGGACCGACATCTCGGACGGTCTGCTCGCCGATCTCGGGCACATCGCGGCCGCGTCGGCCGTGGCCATCGACGTCGAGTCGGCCCTGCTCGGACCGGGCGACGATCTGCGCGCTGCCGCGGCGGACCTGGACGCCGATCCGTGGGAGTGGGTGCTGACCGGGGGAGAGGACCATGCGCTGGCCGCGTGTTTCCCGCCGGAGGTGGCGCTTCCCGAGGGCTGGCACCGCATCGGCTCGGTGCGTGCGGGGGCGGGCATCACCGTCGACGGCCGCGACCACGCGGGTCCCGGCGGCTGGCAGAGTTTCTCGAGATAGGTTTCTGCGTATGGCTGTCTATGCGCTCGGCGATCGTGTCCCCGATATCCACCCCGATGCGTGGGTGCACCCCGATGCCGTGGTGATCGGCAATGTCACCCTCGGTGCACACGCCTCGGTGTGGCCGACGGCGGTGCTGCGCGGCGACTACGGCTCCATCACCGTCGGTGAGTACACCAACATCCAGGACGGAACGATCATCCACACCACGGCGATCCAGTCGACGATCATCGGCGCCCGCTGCGTGGTCGGCCACAACGCCCACATCGAGAGCGCCACCATAGGCGACGGTTGCCTCGTCGGCTCCGGGTCGCTCGTGCTCAACGGCGCGACGCTCGGGGCCGGATCGCAGGTCGCCGCGGGCGCGCTCGTCCCGCCGCGGTTCGAACTGCCGGAACGACGCATGGCCATGGGCGTGCCCGCCAAGGTCCGGGAGGGCTTCGAGCTCCCCGAGGGCAGCTTCGAGGAGAACGCGAAGATGTACGCGGCGAACGCCGACTACTACCGCACCGCGTTGCGCCGCATCGACTAGGGGGAAATTCGTGACGGACCAACTCGCCGATCCGGACACTCCGACCGGGCCGCGACCGCTCGCCGAGGTCGTCGAGGCCGGCTGGGCGCAGGCCCTGGCACCCGTCGCCGACGACATCGCGGCGATGGGGCAGTTCCTGCGCCGGGAGAACGCCGCCGGCCGCGGCTACCTCCCGGCCGGCAGCAACGTGCTGCGCGCCTTCACGCAGCCGTTCGACCGGGTGCGGGTGCTCATCGTCGGACAGGACCCCTACCCGACGCCGGGTCATGCGGTGGGCCTGAGCTTTTCCGTCGCACCCGACGTGCGCCCCGTGCCGCGCAGCCTTGCCAACATCTACCGCGAATACACCGAGGACCTGGGCCTGCCGGTGCCGGCGAACGGCGACCTGACGCCCTGGGCGGAGCAGGGTGTGCTGCTGCTCAACAGGGTGCTCACCGTGCAGCCGGGGCAGCCCGCCTCGCATCGCGGCAAGGGATGGGAGGTCGTCACCGAGCAGGCGATCCGGGCGCTCGTCGCGCGCGGCACGCCGCTGGTGGCGATCCTGTGGGGCCGTGACGCGGCGACCTTGAAGCCGATGCTCGGGAACGTGCCCACCGTCGAGTCCGCGCACCCGTCACCGCTGTCCGCATCCCGCGGATTCTTCGGCTCGCGACCGTTCAGCCGCGCGAACGCTCTCCTCGAACAGCAGGGCGGCGGGCCGGTGGACTGGCGCCTGGCCTGACCACCGGCCGCGCCGGATCGGTTCTGCTTCAGCGGTTCTGCTTCAGCGAGGCGAAATCGGGGCGGCGCTTCTCGACGAACGCGTCCGCACCCTCGAGACCCGTCGGCGATACCGCCGCCGCCGAGATCGACGCGAGTTCGGCGACGAGCTGTTCGGCGAGCGTCCGGTGCTGGGAGTCCGCCACCAGGCGGCGGATGCCGGCGTAGGCCGCGGTCGGGCCGTTGGCGAGGGTCCGGGCGACGCGCAGCGCCTCGCTCTGGACCTCGTCGTCGGCGACGAGCCGGCTCAGCAGGCCGAGGCGCACCGCCTCGTCCGCGGCGACCACCGCGTCCGTGAGGATCATCTCGCGGGCCCGGGCGACCCCGACCACCCGCGGCAGCGTCCAGGACATCCCGCCGTCCGGCGTGTATCCGATCGACGGGTACGCCGGGCGCAGCTTCGTCGAGGGGCCGCCGAGCGCGATGTCGGCGTGCAGCACGATGCTCATCCCGGCACCGGCGGCCCAGCCGTGCACCGCCGCGACGACGGGCACACCCACGGCGTCGAGGGCCAGCACGAACTCGTGGAATCGGCCGGCGATGTCGGCGACGTGCGCGCTGCGGTCCTCGGCGGCGGCGAATCCGCGCACGTTCCCACCCGCGCAGAAGTTGGCGCCTTCACCCACCAGCAGGACGGCGCCGACCTCGGGTCCGGCGGCACGCAGGGCGGCGGTGCCCTGATCGACTCCGGCGGGGGACAGCGAGGTGCCGTTCTCGGCGGTCGCCACGGCGATGCGCAGGACTCCGTCGGTCACGCTCACGTGCGAGGCGGAGGTATCGGTCACAGAAGTTTCGGTCACCTTCGGCACACTAGCCGCCGGGCCGAACCTCACAAAACGGCAAATACCCCCGGCGACGGACGCCGGGGGTATTCGTGGTCTCGGCTCGATCAGCCGCGAACGACCTTGCCCGCCTTCAGGCAGGAGGTGCACACGTTGATCTTGCGGGTGTTGCCCGGGGCAACCTGGGCACGCACGCTCTGGATGTTCGGGTTCCAGCGACGATTGGTACGCCGGTGCGAGTGCGAGACCGACTTCCCGAAGCCGGGGCCCTTGGCGCATACGTCGCAGACGGCAGCCATGTCGCGAACTCCTTGTTATGTAGTGGATATTGTCATTCTTGTCCTGCGAACACGGGAAACTGTCGTCGCCCGTGCGAGGCAACCCTGCAAGCGTAGCGAATGCGGCAGCCGATGACCAAACCGGCCGCCTTCCGGCCGCACGGTTACCCTTTCGGCATCGGAAATCGGCGGGTTGCGGAAGAGGTGTCCACAGTTGTTCGAAGCGGGGGACGTGGTGGACGCACAGGCGCTGCGCCGCTGGGCAGAGCTCGGGCTCAAGGCCATCGAGGAGCGCCACGACGAGATCAACGTCCTCAACGTCTTCCCCGTCCCGGACGGTGACACCGGCACGAACCTGCTGATCACCGTGCGATCCGCGGTAGAGGATCTCCGCGCGTCCGGTACGCAGCAGACGGCAGCCGGGGTCCTCGACGCCCTCGCGCGCGGCGCGTTCACCGGAGCCCGCGGCAACTCCGGGGTGATCCTCGCGCAGATCCTGCGCGGAATGGCCGACGCCACCGCGACCCAGGAGCAGCTCGATGCGCCCGGGATCGCCCACGCGCTGGACCGCGCGGCCGCCGCGGTGATGCGGGCGCTGAGCAGCCCCGCCGACGGGACCATCGTGAGCGTTCTGCACGCCGCCGCGACCGGCGCGTCCCGGCTCGGTGCCGACGCGACACCCGCGGACGTGGCGCTCGCTGCCGCCGACGCCGCCGCGGCCGCACTGCAGCACACCGTCACGCAGCTCGACGTCCTCGCGGAGAACGGCGTCGTCGACGCCGGTGGCCTCGGCCTGCTCATCCTGCTCGACGTGTTCGTCGAGGTCGTGACCGGCGAGCGACCCGACCGCCGCCTCACCCTCACCACCCGGCCCGTTCCGCCGGTGCGGTCCGCCGCGCGCCCGGACGCCTCCCGGCAGGACGACCCGGCCGCGGACGACGACACCGCGCAGGACTACGAGGTCATGTACTTCGTGGGCGACACCGACGACGAGCGGATGGCGACGCTGCGGACGCGGCTCGACGCACTCGGCGACTCCGTCGCGGTGGTCGGCGACGGCGCCGGCACCTG
>NZ_JADZGH010000233.1:27437-30607 GCF_015865005.1 Rhodococcus sp. CX | reverse complement strand
GCGGGTCTGGCGGCGGGAACCGTCCACCGCATCGAGATCACCTGTTTCGCGCTCGACGCGGTGCGCCGGGACAACTGCAGCCGGGACAACTGCGATGGGCGCGGGGAGCCCCCGGCCTCGCCGGGCCGGGCCGTGCTCGCGGTCGTGGAGGGCGACGGCGCCGCCGAGCTGTTCGAGGCCGAAGGGGCCGTCGTCGTCCGGGCCGACCGCCCGATGACCATCCCCGGGTTGCTCGACGCCATCCGCGCGGTCGACGCACCCGAGGTGCTGGTGCTGCCCAACGGTGCGCTCAGCGAGCAGAACCTCATCGCCGTCGGGGCGGCGACCCGCGACGACCATCGGTCGGTGATGTTCCTGCCGAGCTGGTCGATGGTGCAGGGGCTCGCGTCCCTCGCCGTGCACGACGCCGGACGGGACTCGGTCGACGACGCGTTCACGATGACCGAGGCCGCCGCGACGACCCGCTGGGGCTCGCTGCGCATCGCGCAGGAACGCGCCCTGACCTGGGTGGGAACGTGCGAACCCGGCGACAGCCTCGGTTTGTCCGGCCACGATGTCGTAGTCATCGAGCATGATCTGGTGGCAGCGGGCGCGTCGCTCCTCGACAAGGTCCTCGCCGCGGGTGGAGAACTCGTGACGATGCTGGTCGGGTCCGGTGCTCCCGAGGGTCTCGCCGAACAGCTGACCGCCCACCTCGACGCGCACCATCCCGAGGTGGAGGTCGTGGTGTATCACGGGGGACAGGGCAGCGACCTGCTGCAACTCGGCGTCGAGTAGACGCCGAACCGGGCAGAAGCGGACACGGCGAAAGGACGGCAGTGGCGACACTCGCGGACCGACTCGATCATCTTCTCGGACGCAAGACCGCCGACGCCCTGTTCGACGCGTTCGGCATGTCCACCGTCGAGGATTTGCTGCGCCACTACCCACACCGCTACGCGACCCAGGGCGCCGAACTCGGCGACGCGCAGCCGGAGGAAGGCCAGCACGTCACGATCATCGCGCGGGTCGAGAAGGCCGACGAGGTGCGGATGAAGAGCCGGCCCGGGACGCGGCTCGCGGTGGTGCTGGTTTCGGACCGGCAGAAGATCGACGTGACGTTCTTCAACCCGCACAAGGTCAAATACAACATCAAGCCCGGCGTGCGCGGCATGTTCTCCGGCACCGTGAAGTACTTCCGGGACAAGTGGAGCCTCGCCCATCCGAGCTACGTCATCCTTCCCGAGCCGCGCGACGCGGAGGTCGGGGGAGCGACACCCGCGCCGACCCGGGTCCGCGGGGCGGGCGCGCTGGCGGGGATGGCCCGCAGCGCGCAGGGCAGCGACGGCATCGACATGTCGATCTTCGACCGGGCGCTGATCCCGATGTACCCGGCGACCCGGGACGTCGAGTCGTGGACGGTGATGCGCTGCGTGCGGCAGATCCTCGACCAACTCGAGGTCGTCGACGACCCGCTGCCGGACTGGGTGCGCCGCGAGCACGGCCTGGTCGGCCTGGACGAGGCGCTGCGCACCATTCATCTGCCCGACACGAAGGAGCAGGTGACCGCCGCACGGGCCCGGTTGCGTTTCGACGAGGCCACCGCTCTGCAACTGGTGCTCGCGCGCCGCCGGCACGACGTGGCCGTGCGCACCGCGCCGGTCTGCGCGCCCCGCGACGACGGCATCGCCGCCGAATTCGACCGGCGCCTGCCCTTCGAACTGACCACCGGTCAGCTCGCCGTCGCCGGCGAGATCGCCGCCGACCTGTCGGTGGCGCACCCGATGAATCGGCTGCTGCAGGGCGAGGTCGGTTCCGGCAAGACCATCGTGGCGTTGCGGGCGATGCTGCAGGTCGTCGACTCCGGACACCAGTGCGCACTGCTCGCGCCGACGGAGGTGCTCGCCGCGCAGCACGCCCGGTCGCTGACCTCGATGCTCGGGGACCTGGCCGCCGCCGGTGAGCTCGGCGCCCACGAACTCGCGACCAAGGTGACGCTGGTGACCGGCTCGATGTCCGCGGCCCGCAAACGCCAGGCGCTGCTCGACACCGTCAACGGCGACGCCGGCATCGTCATCGGCACCCACGCCCTGATCCAGCAGGGCGTGGAGTTCTTCGACCTGGGCCTCGTCGTCATCGACGAACAGCATCGCTTCGGGGTCGAACAGCGGGACGCACTGCGCAACCGCGGCCGTGACGGTGCGAGCCCGCACGTGCTGGTGATGACCGCGACCCCGATTCCGCGGACGATCGCGATGACCGTCCTCGGCGACCTCGAGGTCTCGACCCTGACGGAACTGCCGCGCGGGCGCTCACCGATCGTGAGCCGGGTCGTGCCGGCGAAGGTGCATCCGAGCTGGGTCGACCGCGCGTGGGAGCGGATCGGCGAGGAGGTCGCGGAGGGGCGGCAGGCCTACGTCGTGTGCTCCCGGATCGGGGACGGGGACGCGGACGAGGACGCCGACGCCGATTTCTTCGTTCTCGAGGACGCGGAGCCTGCGCGCGGTACGAAGAGTCGTGGTGGAAAAAGCGGCGGCAAGGGGGCGCGGGCCGGTGCCGAGCCGCCGGACACGAAGTCGGTGCTGCAGCAGTACGAGGAGCTGTCCACCGGCCCGTTGAGTCACCTGCGCGTCGGGTTGCTGCACGGCCGGTTGCCCGCGGACGAGAAGGACGCGGTGATGCGCGACTTCGGCGCCGGGAAGATCGACGTGCTGGTGTGCACGACCGTCGTCGAGGTCGGTGTGGACGTGCCCAACGCGACGGTGATGGTGATCGTCGACGCCGACCGGTTCGGGGTCAGCCAGCTGCATCAGCTGCGCGGTCGCGTGGGGCGAGGCGGGCATCAGGGGCTGTGCCTGCTCGTCACCGACAGCCGCCCGGGGTCGCAGGCGATGATGCGGCTCGACGCGGTGGCCGGCACCACCGACGGGTTCGCGCTGGCACAACTCGACCTGCAGCAACGGCGCGAGGGCGACGTGCTCGGGGTCGCGCAGTCCGGCACGGCGTCGACGCTGCGGCTGCTCTCGCTCGTCGACGACGTGGAAGTCATCGCCGCCGCGCAGGCGTTCGCGCGTGCGGTCACCGACGAGGATCCGGGCCTGGACGAGCATCCCGGACTCGCGCGGATGGTCACCGCGGCCCTGGACAGCACGCGGGTCGAATACCTCGAGAAATCCTGAGCCGCGCGCCCG
>NZ_JADZGH010000233.1:21286-27427 GCF_015865005.1 Rhodococcus sp. CX | reverse complement strand
GTTCCGCGCACAGCAGGCGTGATCCGGCTGTGAGGTAAAAACGAGAGCACCTTCCGTATTACCTGCGGGTTACCGGTACGCGGAACTGCATCGTTTCAGTCTTGCCACATTCGTTCCACATCCCAGAATGTGGGACGGGGGTGAAAATCGGCATGTTGCGGCAGGGTACGTTCGTCCAATGTTCTCGAAAGTGCTTGTCGCCAACCGTGGCGAGATCGCGATCCGCGCCTTCCGTGCCGCCTACGAACTGGGTGCCGGGACCGTCGCGGTGTTTCCCTACGAAGACCGCAAGTCGCTGCATCGGCTGAAGGCGGACGAGTCGTACCAGATCGGTGTCGAGGGACATCCCGTCCGCGCCTACCTGTCGGTCGAAGAGATCGTCTCGGCCGCGAAGTCCGCGGGCGTGGACGCGATCTACCCGGGCTACGGATTCCTGTCCGAGAATCCGGACCTCGCCGCAGCCTGCGCGGAAGCCGGCATCACCTTCATCGGCCCGCCCGCCGAGGTGCTGGAACTGACCGGCAACAAGGCCCGCGCGATCGCCGCCGCCAAGGCGGCCGGTCTGCCGGTGCTCGCCTCGTCCGAGCCGTCGTCCGACGTCGAGGCGCTGCTCGCCGCCGCCGAGGACATGGAGTTCCCGGTGTTCGTCAAGGCGGTCGCCGGTGGTGGCGGACGCGGCATGCGCCGCGTCGCCGAACGCGCCCAGCTGCGCGAAGCGATCGAAGCCGCCTCGCGTGAGGCCGACGCCGCGTTCGGTGATCCGACGGTGTTCCTCGAGCAGGCCGTCGTCGACCCGCGCCACATCGAGGTCCAGATCCTCGCCGACAAGCACGGCAACGTGATGCACCTGTTCGAGCGGGACTGCTCGGTGCAGCGCCGGCACCAGAAGGTCGTCGAGCTCGCCCCGGCCCCGAACCTGCCGGAGGAGCTGCGGCAGAAGATCTGCGCGGACGCGGTGGCGTTCGCGAAGGAGATCGGCTACCAGTGCGCCGGCACCGTCGAGTTCCTGCTCGACAAGCAGGGCCGCCACGTGTTCATCGAGATGAACCCGCGCATCCAGGTCGAGCACACGGTGACCGAGGAGATCACCGACGTCGACCTCGTGCAGGCGCAGATGCGCATCGCATCCGGTGAATCCCTGTCGGATCTGGGTCTGTCGCAGGACACCGTCACGATCCGCGGAGCGGCGCTGCAGTGCCGCATCACCACCGAGGACCCAGCCAACGGCTTCCGGCCCGACACCGGCCGCATCACCGGCTACCGCACGCCCGGCGGCGCCGGCATCCGCCTCGACGGCGGCACCTCCGTCGGTGCCGAGGTCTCGGCGCACTTCGACTCGATGCTGGTCAAGCTCACCTGCCGCGGGCGCAACCTCGAGGCCGCCGTCGCGCGGGCCCGGCGCGCGGTCGCCGAGTTCCGCATCCGCGGCGTCGCCACGAACATCCCGTTCCTGCAGGCGGTGCTCGACGACCCGGACTTCCGGGCCGGCAACGTGACCACCTCGTTCATCGAGGAGCGTCCGCAGCTGCTGACGCTGCGTTCCTCCGCGGACCGCGGCACCAAGATCCTGCGGTACCTCGCGGACGTGACGGTCAACAAGCCGCACGGCCAGCGCCCCACCACGGTCTACCCGCACGACAAGCTCCCCGCGATCGACCTGACGGCCGCGACCCGGGTGCGCAGCAAGGACCTGCTCACCGTCGCCGGGCACGTCGCGCGGATGACCCCGGAACTGCTGTCCATCGAGGCGTGGGGCGGTGCCACCTACGACGTGGCGCTGCGCTTCCTGCACGAGGACCCGTGGGAGCGGCTCGCGGCGCTGCGTGAGGCGATCCCGAACATCAACCTGCAGATGCTGCTGCGTGGTCGCAACACCGTCGGCTACACGCCGTACCCGGAGGCGGTGACCCGGGCGTTCGTGCAGGAGGCGGCGAGCACCGGCATCGACATCTTCCGGATCTTCGACGCCCTGAACAACGTCGACCAGATGCGACCGGCGATCGACGCGGTCCGCGAGACCGGCACCACGATCGCCGAGGTCGCGCTGTCCTACACGGGCGATCTGTCGAACCCGAACGAGACGCTCTACACGCTCGACTACTACCTGAAGCTGGCCGAGCAGATCGTCGAGGCCGGCGCGCACGTGCTGGCGATCAAGGACATGGCCGGGCTGCTGCGCGCCCCCGCCGCCGCGACCCTCGTCTCGGCGCTGCGCAGCAACTTCGACCTGCCGGTGCACGTGCACACCCACGACACCCCGGGCGGTCAGCTCGCCACCTACCTGGCGGCGTGGCAGGCGGGCGCGGACGCCGTCGACGGCGCGTCGGCGGCACTGGCCGGGACCACCAGCCAGCCCGCGCTGTCCGCGATCGTCGCGGCCGCGGCGAACAGCGAGTACGACACCGGCCTGGACCTGCAGGCCGTGTGCGATCTCGAGCCGTACTGGGAGGCGCTGCGGAAGGTGTACGCGCCGTTCGAGTCCGGGCTGCCCGCCCCGACCGGCCGCGTGTACACGCACGAGATCCCCGGTGGTCAGCTGTCGAACCTTCGTCAGCAGGCCATCGCGCTGGGCCTCGGTGACCGCTTCGAGGACGTCGAGGCCGCCTACGCCGGCGCCGACCGCCTCCTGGGCCGGCTGATCAAGGTCACCCCGTCGTCGAAGGTCGTCGGCGACCTCGCGCTGCACCTCGTCGGTGCCGGTGTGTCCGTCGACGACTTCGCCGCCGATCCGGGCCGCTTCGACATCCCGGATTCGGTCGTCGGATTCCTGCGCGGCGAACTCGGCACCCCCGCCGGGGGCTGGCCCGAGCCGTTCCGCAGCAAGGCCCTGGCCGGCCGCGGCGAACCGAAGGCCGAAGCGCAGCTCGCATCGGAGGACGAGAAGGCGCTCGGCGGCAGCTCGCTCGAGCGTCGCAGCACCCTCAACCGGCTGCTGTTCCCGGCCCCGACCCGCGAGTTCGAAGAGCACCGCGACGCCTACGGCGACACCTCCGAACTGTCGGCGAACCAGTTCTTCTACGGCCTGCGCCAGGGTGAGGAGCACCGCGTCAAGCTCGACAAGGGCGTCGAACTGCTCATCGGCCTCGAGGCGATCTCGGACGCCGACGAACGCGGCTTCCGGACCGTGATGTGCATCCTCAACGGACAGCTGCGTCCGGTCTCCGTGCGCGACCGGTCCATCGCCAGCGAGGTCCCGGCGGCGGAGAAGGCCGACCGGAGCAACCCCGGTCACGTGGCCGCGCCGTTCGCCGGCACCGTCACTCTCGTCGTCGGTGAGGGCGACAAGGTCGCCGCGGGTGACACCGTCGCCACGATCGAGGCCATGAAGATGGAAGCGGCGATCACCGCGCCGCGCGGTGGGCAGATCACCCGCCTCGCGATCGGTGGTGTCCAGCAGGTCGAGGGTGGCGATCTGCTGGTGGTGGTGTCCACCGAGGAAAGCGCCGAGTGACACGGATCGTCGCGGGCCGGGCCGGGGGGCGGCGCCTGAAGGTGCCGCCCCGCGGTACCCGGCCCACCTCCGAACGTGTCCGCGAGGCACTGTTCAGTTCGCTCGATGCGCGGATGGACCTGGACGGGGCCGCGGTACTGGATCTCTACGCGGGATCCGGTGCCCTCGGTCTCGAGGCCCTGTCGCGGGGCGCCGCGCACGTGTTGCTCGTCGAGTCCGACGCCAAGGCCGCGGCCGTGGTCCGGCAGAACATCGCCGAGGTCGGGCTGCCCGGTGCCGTGCTCCGCGCGGCACCGGTGTCGACCGTGCTGGCCGGCACCCCGGACCGCGTCTACGACCTCGTGCTGGCGGATCCGCCGTACGCGATCGACGAGGACGCCGTGTCCCGGGTGCTGACCGTTCTCGTCGACGGCGGATGGGTCGGGGACGGTTCGGTGGTCGTGCTCGAACGGTCCTCGCGGTCACCGGAAACGGTGTGGCCGGAAGCCCTCGAGGCTGGGCGCGTCCGCAAGTACGGGGAGACCCGGATCGAGGTCGCCACCTGCTACGGTTCTGAATCATGAGCAGCGCCGTCTGTCCTGGATCCTTCGACCCTGTCACCAACGGACATCTCGACGTCATCAGCCGAACCGCACTGCAGTTCGACGAGGTCGTCGTCACCGTGTTGGTCAACCCGAACAAGCAGGGCATGTTCACCGTGCCCGAGCGCCTCGAGATGCTGGCCGAGGCCACCTCGCATCTCGGCAACGTCCGCGTCGACGCCTGGCAGGGTCTGCTCGTCGACTACGCGAAGGCAAACGGCATCACCGCGATCGTCAAGGGTCTGCGCGGCGCCAACGACTTCGACTACGAGCTGCAGATGGCGCAGATGAACCACAAGCTCACCGGCGTCGACACCCTGTTCGTCGCAACCAATCCCGCGTACAGCTACCTGTCGAGCTCGCTCGTCAAGGAGGTCGCGACCTACGGCGGCGACGTCGCGGACATGCTGCCGGCGACGGTGCACAAGCGGCTGCTCGCGCGGATCGCCGAACGGGCCGCGGGCAAGTAGCCCGGATCACGTCCGCCGGGTAACGGTTTCGACAACACGGGCACCGGGTTCGCCGACACGCCCCCGAGGGTCGCGCCGCACCGCGCCACCTGCGGCAGACTGGCAGCTGGCCGCGGCCGCACCGGCCGGACCGGACGAGGAATGGGGTTGGGCGTGTATCGGGTTTTCGAGGCACTCGACGAACTTGTCGCGATCGTCGAGGAAGCACGTGGTGTGCCGATGACCGTGAGTTGCGTGGTCCCGCGAGGGGACGTTCTCGAACTCCTCGACGACGTACGGGACGCGCTGCCCAGCGAGCTGGACGACGCGCAGGACGTCCTCGACCACCGTGACCGTCTGGTCGGCGACGCGCGGGCTCTGGCGGACAAGACCGTCGGTGACGCCGACGAAGAGGCGCGGGAACTGCTCGAGCGGGCCCGGGCGGACGCCGACCGCATGCTCGCCGACGCGAAGGCCCAGGCCGACCGGATGGTGCAGGAGGCGCGGGCACACGCCGACGAACTGGTCCAGGACGCGCGCGCCGAAGCCGAGGACACCGTCGCCGAGGCCAAGCGGCAGTACGAGGCTCTCACCGGCCGGGCCCGGGCCGAGGCGGACCGCATGATCGAGTCCGGGAAGGCGTCCTACGAGCGGGCCGTCGCGGACGGTGAAGCCGAGCAGGCACGGCTGGTGTCCCAGACCGAGGTCGTGCAGGCGGCGCACGCCGAATCGGCGCGGGTGATCGACAGCGCCCACGCGGAGTCGGACCGGTTGCGCACCGAATGCGACGAGTACGTCGACGGCAAACTCGCCGATTTCGAGGAGATCCTCAACACGACGCTTCGCTCGGTCGGGCGGGGCCGGCAGCAGTTGCGCACCGCCGGGGCCCCGGACTACGCGGAGGCGGACTGGCGCGCCGAACGCCGCCGCTGAACTCGCGCACCGGGCGGATTTCCCTGTGGCGCGCCGCGTCGCGTACCATTGGGGGGTTGCCCAGTACAACTGACGGCTTCGTGCCGTCGATCCGAAAGCGAGTTGCCGTGTCTTCCCGTCATCACAGTGCGTCTCGTCCCGCCCGGGACGAGGGTCTTGTGCTGGACGTGATCTCTCTCGGCCGTCGCCCGGGCTCGATGCGAACGGTGAGCCGGGTCGTCCCGTCGCCCTCGCGTATCGGTCTCGACCTCGTCGCGATCGAAGAGGGCACGGATGTGGAACTCGATCTGCGGCTCGAGGCGGTGTCGGAGGGCGTGCTCGTGACGGGCACCGTCCGCGCCGAGACCGTCGGCGAGTGCTCGCGGTGCCTCGAGCCGTTCACCGGCTCGGTGGACCTGTATCTCACGGAGCTGTTCGCCTACCCGAACAGCGTCACGGAACAGACCACCGAGGAGGACGAGGTCTACCGGATGGTGGACGACGAGATCGACCTGGAGCCGGTCATCGTCGACGCCGTCGGACTGGAGCTTCCGCTGCGGCCGTTGTGTAGCGACGACTGCGCGGGACTGTGCCCGGAATGCGGCATTCGCCTGGCGATTGCGGAATCCGGGCACGGGCATGAAATAATCGATCCTCGCTGGGCTGGGTTGGCAGCTGCCATCGGCGCAGGATCCGAAGAACCCAGCAGTGCACCTGACAGCAAGAACAACGAGGAGAAGTAGACGTG